>JALYMZ010000357.1 GCA_030773435.1 Actinomycetota bacterium
CCGCTCGACACCGTCGTGCGCCTGCACCTAGCCATCCTCGTTCTCATCCGCTGCCCCTTCTCTGACCAGTCACGGCTGCCAAACGGGGAAACGGCGTCCGCTGCCGCCCGCCACATCGAGCATCACCGCGAGCAGTTCGGGTTGAAAGAGCAACCGGCTTACAATCTGTTACAAATCCTCGGCTGGCACAGCTCCTCTGGTCACCCTGCAGCTCGGATCGGCAGTCTCAGCGTGCTCCGCGGCAACATCCAGCCAAGGCTGCGCTTGGCGGCCTGCGCCGTCGTGCCCGCGGCCGCTCGCCCGGCCTGGGCGTGTCACGACAGTAGTCTCAGTCAGCATGGAACGGCCGGCCCCGTTCCGCATCTTGCGTGGGTCATCCACCCTGAGGCGGAAGGTGCCACATACGGAAGGAGCCGGCCGCCATGACCAGTGTGAGGGATCGAGGTGTGGTTCATCTCGGTCTGGACGTGCATAAGAACACCATCTCGGTGGGTGTGCTGGACCCGGGCGACGAGGTCCCCCGGGTGGACAAGATCTCCTCGGACCCGGACGCGGTCGCTCATCTGATCGCCCGGTTCGACGACCCGGCCCGGCTGCGGGTCTGCTACGAGGCCGGTCCGACCGGATATGAGCTGGCCCGGCAGCTGCGCGGCCTGGGGGTCTCGTGCGAGGTGATCGCGCCCGCTTTGATCCCGACCGCACCAGGGGACCGGGTCAAGACCGACAAGCGCGACTGTCGTCGTCTGGCCCGGCTGCACCGGGTGGGGGAGCTGGTGGCGATCCGGGTCCCGACGGTCGCGGAGGAGGCGGTCCGCGATCTGTGCCGCGCCCGCGCGGACATGGTGATCGACCAGACCAGGGCCCGGCACCGGCTGGGCAAGTTCCTGCTCCGCCACGGCCGGGTCTGGCGTGGCGGGGACAACTGGACGCTGAAGCATCAGGCGTGGATCGCTGCGCAACGGTTCGACGACCCGGCGCTGACCGCGACCTTCGACCACTACCGCGCCACGCTGACCGCTCGGGAGGCCGCTGTCGCGGCGATCGAGGGCGACCTGGTCGACTGGTTCACCCGGCCACCGTTCGCCGACCCCGTCGCCCGGCTGGCCGCCTACCGAGGCATCACCCAGATGGGTGCACTGACGCTGGTCAGCGAGGTCTGCGACTGGCGCCGCTTTCCCACCGCCGCGGCCTTCACCGGGTTCTGCGGGCTGGTGCCCAGCGAGTACTCCAGCGGCGAGCGCACCCGCCGCGGACACATCACCCACGCCGGCAACCAGCATTTGCGTACCCAGCTGGTCGAGTCCGCCTGGGCCTACAAGTCCCGACCCCAGGTAGGCGCCACCATCCGGCGCCGACAAGAGGGCCTGGACGCCGCCGTGGTTGCCCGCGCCTGGGCCGCCCAACTGCGACTGTGCGGCCGGTTCCGGCGACTGGACGCACGCAAGTCCAGCCGCAACGTCGTTGTCACCGCCGTCGCCCGCGAGCTCGCCGGCTTCGTCTGGGCCGAGATGACCAACTGACATGCGGTGCAGCACCGATCCCTTGAGCAGGCATGGCTGACCATGCTCGAGGAACCGACCACCACGCGCCGGGTCACCGCCGCAGCAGGACCGATCCCCGTTTCGACTATGTCCACCACCCCCGGGCACGTGGACGCGCTCAGTGAGGGGCACCAGCCTGCGCATCGCCGACCTGCGGTCCCGACCCGCGTACATCAGTCTGGCGGACAGCCCGACAACGACCCAGCGCGTGGCCACCCACCACCCACGACCGGTCCCCGCCCGCCGCGAGGTAGCAGCCTCGGCCCTGGCGTCAAGACCGTTCGTCCTCGCTGCGCTCCGGGCGCTCCGTCTTGACCCCAGGACACTGCCGGCTGCTCACAAGCAGCTATCGGCGGGGCCAAGGCCCCCGCCAACAGCCACCAACCAACCACTTGACAGAGCCGTTCCACATCAGTCGTCGAGGCAACCGTCCACCTGAGCGTCTCGTCCTACAACCAAGTCGCAGCCCGCTGCTCGGCGACGGGCGAACCGTCGCCCGGGGAGCTCATCATGGCCGCTGACCTGCCAGATCTCCTCCGGAGAGCAGTGCTGTGCCCGGCAACCAGACGCCCCGAGTCAGGACCTAGTCTCCTCCTCGGAGGTCCCGCGGAAGGCATTCTTGATGGCCTGGCGGAGGCCGCCGCTGTCGCCAGTGTCGTCAGTGGCTGCCTTGGTGGAAGCTGCTCCTGCGGTCTCGACGAGTTGCTGCTCGACCGCCCCGAGGAGCGTGCGCGCCAGACTGTGCTGCGCCTTCAGCAGCTGCTCGGCGAGATCGAAGCCGCGGTCGATCATCTCGCTGGGCTTCAACAGTTGCTCGACTGTTCCCGGCGGTGGGGCGGCGGTGAGGCGTCGGGTGCTCTGTGCCCAGGCGTCGAAGACCTCGGCGACCGCCTCCTCGGCTCGGCTCATCGCCTGCATCGTCTGCTGGTGCATGGCTGCGCTCATCGCGGTCATCGCGTCCAGATAGGCCTTGCCGCTCCAGGGGCTCTCTTCCGTGGTCATGTCCATTTCTCCTAGGACTTCTCGTGGACATAGGCACCGGGGGCGCGATCCCCCGGCGGGTACGTCGTGCTGCCGAGCGGCGGCGGAGGGCGTCGGCCGCCGGAACGGGTGGCCGCCCACTGTGCCCAGGTCTCCCACCAGGTCCCGCGCTGCTCGTTGGCGACGGTGAGCCATGCGTCGGGATCTTTGGGACTGTGCTCGGCTGTCCAGTGGCGTGACTTGTCATTGGGCGGGTTCACGACCCCTGCGATGTGCCCGCTGCTAGTCAGGACGAAGGTGACGTCGCCGGCCAGGAGTTGCGTCGCGCGGTACGCGGAGCGCCAGGGGACGATGTGGTCGTTCTGCGCTGCGACGACGAAGGTGTCGCTGGTCACCGCGTCGAGACGGATCGGGAGCCCGCCGAGCTCCAGGACGCCGCGGGCGAGCCGGTTTTGCACGTAGCAAGCGCGGAGGTAGAAGGCGTGCAGGGCTGCGGGTAACCTGGTGCTGTCGTAGTTCCAGGTGAGGATGTCAAAGGCCGGTGGGGACTCACCGAGGAGCCAGTTGCGTGAGACGTAGTTCCAGATGAGGTCGTTGGCACGTAGCACGTCGAACGTCCCGGCCATTGTCGAGGCCTCGAGGTAGCCCTTCTCGCTCATGACCTGCACGAGTCGGTCGACGCTCTCGCTGTCGGTGAAAAGCCCCAGTGCGCCGGGGTCGTCGAAGTCGAGGAGGGTGTTGAGCAGGGTGAGGCTCCGGATCCGCTTCTCACCGGCCTCGGCGAGCCAGGCAGCAAGCATCGCGGTCAGGGTCCCCCCCACGCACAGCGCAGCGATGTTGACCTCCTCGCATCCGGTGATGTCGGCGATGACGTCCAAGGCGATGTGGGGGCCGTTGAGGAGGTAGTCGTCCAGGCTCCAGTCACGGGCCGTCGCATCGGGGTTGCGATAGCTGATGGCAAACACGGTGTGCCCGTGCTCGACTGCCCACTCCACGAAGCTTCGGCCGGGGGCGAGGTCGAGGATGTAGTACTTGTTGATCCACGGGGGACTGACGAGCAGCGGCACTTCATGCACCGTCTCGGTGCGTGGCTCGTACTGGATGAGCTCCATCAGGTCGTTGCGATAGACCACGCCGCCGGGGGTTGCGGCCAAGTTCTGCCCGAGCAGGAAGGGCGAGGTGTCGACCTGGCGAGGACGCCCACCGTTCTCCTCCAGGTCGGACACGAAGTTCCGCAACCCCTGTACGACGCTCTCGCCCTGGGTCTCTACCGCGCGCCGAAGAGCTTCGGGGTTGGTCCAGAAGAAGTTGGTGGGAGCACACGCGTCGGTGACGGCTCTGGCTGCGAACCGTGCACGTTCGTGGGCTTGGGCCTCCAACCCGGCCGCGTCGACCAGATCCTCCATCATGCGCACCCACAGCAGGTATCCCTGACCGAGCGCCCGGAAGTAGGGGTTGTCGGTCCAAGCGGCGTCGCGGAATCGCTTGTCGCTCGGAGCCGGCTCGGCCGGACACTCAGCACCTTCGGCGGTCTCGCCGTTGACGGGAAGTGCAAGGCGCGCGGCATCTGCTGTGTACTGGAGAAGTACCTGCGTTGCTTGTTCCCAATGTTGTTGAAGGCCGGCGGTCATCGGTGCCAAGGATGACGCAATCCACTGCGGATCCAGCGGCCCTAGAAGGCCGGTCTCCGGGGCCACCGCATCCGCGGCGGCCTGCGTCAGCTCCTCCTGCGGCGAGTTGTGCTGTGTGTCGTGGCCTTGACGCGCTTCACCCTGCATCGGCGACTCCCGTGTCATTCCCGCTGCCGATCCTCAGCCAGGAAGGCGAGCATTGCGGCGCTGACCGCGTCGGGGCGCTCGATGTGGACCAGGTGGCCGGCGTCATTGACCAGATGCAGGCGTCCGTCCGGCAGACGCCGCGCTGCGGCCCTGCCGTGGGTGAACGGCACGATCTGGTCAAGCGCCCCCCACAACACCAGCGTCGGCACCTGGACCTCCCCCAGCCGGTCAAGTACGACCTCACGCTGACCGCCGATGTCGAGGACCGCCCGCTTCGCGGCGACAGTTGCCTCGAGGAAAGACCGCTGGGATCCCCACCGCACCTGGTCGCTCCACCATTCGGCGGGCGCTCGCCACGGCTGCGCGAAGAGCATCGGCGCCCGGGCCGCTGCCCTCAACTGCGCTCCTCCGGGTAGAAGGGTGGTTCCGATCGCCGCCTCCCCGACGCCAGGCGCGGTCTCCATCGCAAGCACCGGGTTGATCACCCGTCCCAGGCCAGCCGAGTCCAAAATCATCAGACGCTCGACCCGTGCGGCCTGGTCAAGAGCCACATGGAGCGCGACGAGTGCGCCGATCGAGTTCCCAGCCAGGGAGACCCGCGGCAGGTTCAGTGCGTCCAGCACGTTCGAGACCCACGCGGCCAGGCTCTGCGGCGTGTAGGACTCCGCCGGAGCGGTGCCGCCATGGCCCGGCAAGCTCAGCGCACACACCTGATGCGCAGCCGACAACGCCGGGATCACCCACCGCCAGTCCCGAGCACTCTCGCCGTCGCCATGCAGGAGCACCAGCGGCGGACCGGAACCCGCGACCACGTACTCGACGTCACGGCCGTCAACCACCTCCGTGCGAACCTCCATGCCAGCGGTGATCCCGGTCGTCGTCATCACTCGCCTCCGTTTATCAGGTCCGATGGGTCCGGTCCGATCGGTCAGGTCCGATGGTCATGTGGTTCGCGTTCGGATGGGGGTCGCGTCAGAGGTGCAGTCCACCCGGCGCGGATGCGACGTGCCGCCAGTAGTGCAGCCCCGGCGGCACCGATGACCCGAGCGACGTTGGGGTGCCGGCCCATGGTCTGGGTGTAGGCGCTGCGGCGCAGCGCGAAGCGGCCGAAGCTCCCGCGCACCGCGGCGGCAGGGTCGTTGAGCGGCTGGTTGAGGTTGCTCTGCCCCGCGTCGGGCTCAGCGCTCTGCTGGCGCCGCCAGGCCTGACCACCGAGCGACAAGAGCCGGTCGGCCAACGCCGGGCTGAACCGTTCCAGCAGGTCGAGCTGGCGCGCCGCTGCGCCGACATAGACGTCGCGGCGAGGGTGGGTGGCCGCGAACAAGATCGCCTCAGCCACGGTCGCGGGGTCGTAGACAGGTGGGATCGGCGCGGGCCGTACTCCCATGGCCGAGAAGGCATGATCGAACAACGGCGTGTTGATATACGACGGGTAGACGGTGGTGAGCACCACTCCGGACTTTGCGTGCTCCTCCTCCATGCGCAGCCCCTCCATCAAGCCGATCACCGCGCGCTTCGCCGTGCAGTAGGGCACCTGCAGCGGAACCGAGCGTGCCCCCAGCCCCGAGCTGATCGCGATGATGGTTCCAGTGCCCTGCGAGCGCATCACGGGCAGCGCTGCCTTCACGCCATAGATCTGGCCCATGAGGTCGGTATCGATCACGCCGGCGATGTCCTCGACGTCAAGATCGGCCACCGTGCCGTAGGCGGAAACCGCGGCGCCGTTGATCCAGGTGTCGATGCGCCCGAAGCGCTCGACCGCGGCATCGGCGAGATGCTGCACTCGGGCGAAGCTCGTGACATCGGTGCCGACCACCAGCGGCACCCCGCCAGCTGCCTCCACCTCGCGCGCGGCCGCCTCGAGCGCCTCGACATCTCGGGCGGCGAGCACCACGCGCGCGCCCCGAGCGCCGAATCGGGCGGCGGTGAGGCGGCCGATCCCTGAGGAGGCGCCGGTGATTACGACGACGTGGTCCTCCAGTCGTGATGCCACGCAGGTCCCCTATCGATCGGTGTGGAAGGTCCGGCCCAAGGCGGAGTTGGCCGCCGCAGTGTCCGGCGGTGTGCCCGCGACGCGGGCGCACCGGCAACTACATGTCCATGCCACCGTTGACCGCCCAGACCTGGCCGGTGATGTAAGAGGATGCGTCGTCACACAAGAACCCGACGACGCGCGCGACCTCCTCCGGCCGGCCCAGGCGCTTGACGGGAACCTGCTCGACGATCCGCTGGAGCACCCGCTCTGGTACCGAGGCGACCATGTCGGTGTCGATGAACCCGGGAGCCACGGTGTTGACGGTCAATCCAGGCCCTGCGGCGTCGAGCTTACCGGCCTTCCCCAATGCCTGAGCCGCCTCGCGCGCCAGTGTCATCGTCAGCCCGAACAACCCCGACTTCGCCGCCGCGTAGTTGGCCTGCCCGATGTTGCCAGTCTGCCCGATGATCGAGGAGATGTTGACGATCCGCCCGCTGCCGCGGTCGATCATGTGCTCCAGTGCTGGCTTTGACAGGTAGAACGAGCCGGACAGGTTGACGCTCAGCACCTCGTTCCAGTCGTGCGCGCTCATGTTGCGAACCGACTTATCGACGGTGACGCCGGCGTTGTTGACCAAGATGTCGAGCCGGCCGTGGCGCTCGAGGACCTCCGAGACAATGCGCTCGCAGTCATAGGCCGAGCCCACATGGCCCTGATGGATGCTGCAGTCCGCGCCGCCGACCTCGAGCTCAGCGGCAAGAGCCTGTGCCGCGCTCCGATCCCGCCGATATCCCGCAGCGACACTCGCACCCTCGCCCGCGAGGTGGCGGCTGATCGCTGCGCCGATACCGCGAGCACCGCCCGTCACGAGCGCGACCCGGCCGGCGAGTGGTCCTGTCGTGGTCGCCTCGGGGCGATCCAGCGTCGATGTCATCGCGGGTCTGCCCTCTTCAGTAGGTCACGCGACGCCGAGGCGTAGGCCTCGGTGATCTCGCGGGTGAAGTTGGCCTGAGCTGCGGCGATCGCCGAGAACCACTGCACCTGGCTGGCCTCGCCGACGGCCTGCTGCATGTCGGCGATGCTCTTCAGGGTCTTCTCATACACGTCCAAGGTACTGAGGCCGGCCTGTCGGCCGGACTGAAGGATGCGCTCGTTGAGCTCGCGGATCCGTTCTGCGGCGGCGTCAACGTCGGAGTGGTGCTCGTGGGAAGTATCCATGTCTGGTCCTTTCCGAGGGCTTGCTTGGGCGGGTGCGGGGGGAGGGCACTACGGGTTCAGCGCGTGGACTGCAGGAGGGCGGTGTAAGATCGTCAGCCCCGGGCCGAAGGTCATCGCGACCACCCAACCCCCACGGGGGGGATCGTTCGGCTGGCAAGAAGCTAGTCGACGAGCAGGACAGTTGCGCTGGAGCAGTATCCCATGTTCCGCAGCACCTCGTAGGACGCCGCCAGGTCCCCCTCGTCAAGACCTAGACCACCGGCTACCTCCTCGAGATGCGGCGTCCTCCCGGGTGCACCGCCCAACCACTGACGTCCTGCACCCCAAGCCCGTGGTCGGCGAGCAGGCGCTCGACCATGGGCCCTACCTGGGCGCCGAGGATGTCGGGCACCCGGGGGGACAAGCCCATCCGGAAGCCGTGGTCGGTGACGTCCCACCTCACCTCCCCCGCCGTGCTGGGATCGGTCAACGCTTGGACGTCCACGACAACCCGCACTCCTGGCCGGTCAGGATCGGACGGCGAGCTTGCGGCGGGCGACCAACGTGGCACCAGTGCCGAGCAGCGCCAAGACGCCGAAGGCCACCAGCGGCAGCTGCTCGGGACCCTCGGTTGGGGCGCCACCGGTCTCCACCCCACCGGACGGGACCGCCGCGGTCCGCGTCACCTTCCAAATCATTCCGGTGTTCTTCGGGAACTCATACGGTGGCAGCTTGGCCAGGTTCACCAGTGCCTGGCCGAAGTCGACGATGTACATTGCGCCGTCCGGACCGAACTGCACGTCGAACGGTCGCTCCAGCGCCTCGCCCAGCGAGCCGCCTGGCGGGCCGATCATCGAGCCCGGGCCGGGCAGGATGTTGCGGATGAACGGCACGGCCATCTTCGTTTCCGGGTCCAGCCGCGTCACCCGGAAGCCAGCGGGCTTGTTCTGCAGCGGGTCGGTCCCCGGCGCGAGGTCACCCCACTCGGCGACGAACGCCTGGTCGCCGAACCGGCCCCAGGAGGCTGGCGCCACGTCCAGCTCGGAGGGCGAGGAGTTCTGCTGGTGCAGCCCTGCGATGAGCGACTTGTCAGGTGGAGTCAGTCCACTGGCCTCGTGGTCGATGACGAACCGCGGCTTCCTCAGCAGGAACGGCGTCGTGCCCTTGAACTGCCGGCCCTCCAGCCGGTCCGGCACGTCGAACATCGGCCGTGTCACCGGCTCAAGCGCGGCGGAGAAGTCCGGGAAGCCATACCAGGTGCCCGGGCGGACGAAGTAGGTCGGGTCGAATCGATCCTCGATCGGCCGCACACCGCGCACGTCGTAGCCGTTAACAGCGGCATACATCCTGTTGTCGCTGTCCCAGGCCAAACCGATGACGTTGCGCAGTCCGTCGGCCACGAGGGTGAGGCTGCGCTCCGGGCGCTCCGGGTCGAAGGAGAAGATGGCCCCGCCGCACTTGCGGACCGGCTCGATGCGCTGCCCCGGTTCGGTGGCCTCGCCGAAGGGAACGAACGCTCCGGTGAGCACCGTGTCGCCTTGCTCTGGGGTCAGGAAGTTCGGTGACTCATAGTTGACCCCGGTCAAGACGTACGGTCGGCACGGGCGGGTGTGCTGGTTGCGGTTCAGCTCGACGAAGGCCGCGACGTCGGGCCCCGGCACCGCCGAGTTGAAGGCGGGGCCGAGCGCAAAGTACATGCGGCCGTCCGGACCGAGGCGGACGTCGTTGATCTGGTGCTCGGACCCGCTGTCCCTGAACCCGGTGATGAGCATCTCACGGCGGCCGTCTCGGGTGATCTTCGATACGGAGCCGCTGAGGTCCTCGGCGTTGCGGTGGGTGAAGAAGAACTCCCCCTTGTGCCACTGCAGCCCGACGACGGAGTCGGCGACCCCAGTCCGGCTGAGGTTGACCATCGGGCGGGCCACCCCGTCTTCGACCTTGAGAATGCGCGCCGGCGCCGGCTCCGGCAGGAACTGACCACCGGCCTCCGCGACGTACATGTTTCCCCGGTTGTCGAACGTCAGCGACGTGGGCAAGGTCAGCCCATCGACGACCTTCTCAATCGTGTAGCCGGGCGGCAGCTCGATGAGCGGGAAGTTCGCGCTCGGGACCAGATCGGTGGTCGAACCGGCGCCGGCTGCCACGCCCTGGCCTACAGCGACGGTCGCCGCGCTTGAGCCCAGCACCACAGCCACGAGTGCTACGCCGCTCGACACCGTCGTGCGCCTGCACCTAGCCATCCTCGTTCTCATCCGCTGCCCCTTCTCTGACCAGTCACGGCTGCCAAACGGGGAAACGGCGTCCGCTGCCGCCCGCCACATCGAGCATCACC
>JALYMZ010000358.1 GCA_030773435.1 Actinomycetota bacterium
CCGCCCCGCCGTCGATCCCGCGGCGCAGCGCGGACGTCAGCTCC
Source organism: Actinomycetota bacterium (assembly GCA_030773435.1). Taxonomy (GTDB): domain Bacteria; phylum Actinomycetota; class Actinomycetes; order Propionibacteriales; family Nocardioidaceae; genus JALYMZ01. Next base: position 45 of record JALYMZ010000358.1, read on the forward strand.
ATGAGCCGGGCGACGGCGACGTTGAGGCGGGTGCCCTCGGTGAGCCGGGTCACCTCGTCCACGGCTCGGGCCACGGCTCGGGCCACGGCGCGGTCGACGCCGTCGTCACGGCCGTCGCCCGCCAGCCCCGCGACGTCGGTGGCGAGCCGGGCCACCCGGGCGAGGTACTTGCCCGCGCCGCTCGGCGACACGTCGGCCCAGTCGATGTCGTCCTCGGGCGGCCCGGCGAACACCATCGTCAGCCGCACCGCGTCGACGCCGAAGCGCTCGAGCTCGCGGCCCAGGTCGACGCCGTTGCCGAGCGACTTGCTCATGGCCTTGCCCTGGTTGATGACCTGGCCCTGGTTGAGCAGCGCCGCGAACGGCTCCTGCACCTCGAGCAGGCCCATGTCGTACAGCACCTTGGTGAAGAAGCGGCTGTAGAGCAGGTGCAGGATCGCGTGCTCGACGCCGCCGACGTACTGCGCGACCGGCATCCACTTGCGCACGGCGGCGACGTCGAACGGGCCCTGGTCGTACTGCGGCGAGCAGTAGCGCAGGTAGTACCAGGACGAGTCGACGAACGTGTCCATCGTGTCGGTGTCGCGCCGCGCCGCGCCGCCGCAAGCCGGGCAAGTGGTGCGCAGCCAGTCCTCGGCCGCGCCGAGCGGCGACGTGCCCGCCGGCTTGAGCTGCTCGCCGCGCAGGTCGGGCAGGCGCACGGGCAGCTGGTCGTCCGGCACCGCGACCTCGCCGCAGGCCGCGCAGTGCACGATCGGGATCAGCGCGCCCCAGAACCGCTGGCGCGACAGCAGCCAGTCGCGCAGCCGGTAGTTCACCGCGCCCTTCCCGCCGCCGCGGGCCTCCAGGTCGGCGACGACCTGCTCGATCGCCTCCTCCTTGCGCAGCCCGTCGTACGGCCCGCTGTTGACCAGCACGCCGTCGCCTGCGGTGGCGACGCCCGTCTCGGCCGGGTCGGGCTGCCCCGTGTCGACCACGACGCGCACCGGCAGGTCGAAGGCACGGGCGAAGTCGAGGTCGCGCTGGTCGTGCGCCGGCACCGCCATGATCGCGCCGGTGCCGTAGTCGGCGAGCACGTAGTCGGCGGCGTAGACCGGGATCTGCTCGCCGGTGACCGGGTTGAGCGCGGAAACGCCCAGGTCGACGCCCGTCTTGGGCCGGTCGGTCGACTGGCGGTCGATGTCGGACAGCTTCCGGACCTCGCCGCGGTAGGCCTCCAGGGCCTCGCGCCGGTCGGCTGCGCACAGCTCCAGCGCCAGCGGCGCGTCGGCGGCGACCACGAAGAACGTCGCGCCGTACAGCGTGTCGGGCCGGGTGGTGAAGACCGTGATCTCGCGCCCCGAGACGTCGAACGTGACGTGTGCCCCCTGCGACCGCCCGATCCAGTTGCGCTGCATCGTCAGCACGCGCTCCGGCCACGAGCCGCGCAGCTGCTCCATGTCGTCGAGCAGCCGGTCGGCGTAGTCGGTGACCTTGAAGAACCACTGCGTCAGCTCGCGCTTGGTGACCTGCGCGCCGCAACGCTCGCACGCGCCCTGCACGACCTGCTCGTTGGCCAGCACCGTCTGGTCGTTGGGGCACCAGTTGACGGCGGAGGACCTGCGGTACGCCAGCCCGCGCTCGCGGAAGCGCAGGAACAGCCACTGCGTCCAGCGGTAGTACTCCGGGTCGCTGGTGTGCAGCCGGCGCGTCCAGTCGAAGCTGATGGCGTAGCGGCGAAACGACTCGGCCTGCGTCTCGATGTTGGCGTAGGTGTACGTCGCCGGGTGCTCGTCGCGCTTGATGGCCGCGTTCTCGGCCGGCAGACCGAAGGAGTCCCAGCCGATCGGGTGCAGGACGTCGAAGCCGCGGCGCATCCAGTAGCGCGCGAGCACGTCGCACAGGCCGTAGGCCTCCGCGTGGCCCATGTGCAGGTCGCCGCTCGGGTACGGGAACATGTCCAGGACGTACTTCTTCGGCGCGCCCTCGCGCCGGCCGGCCCGGTAGAGGTCGAGGCGGTCCCACACCGGCAGCCAGCGGTCCTGGACGGCGTGCGGGTCGTACGCAACCCGCTCGATCGACACGGCCTGGTCCAACGGCGTGGTCATCGCGATCTCCTCCTGGGCTGCCCCGGACATAGAGAAGCCCTCGGAAGCATCCCGAGGGCGCCGCGCGGACGTGTGACGTCAGCGCGGCTCTGGAAGCAGCAGCTCCTGCACACTGCGATCCTATCGCGGCACGTCGAGCGCCTAGCGTTCGTCGGGCACCCTTGAGGTCGACGGACGGAGGAGGCGCAGTGACGGGCACGGCGGCAGCGCCGGTCGTGGCGCGGGCGGTGTCCCCGTGGCAGGCGATCCCCGACGAGGCCAAGGCGCGGCGACGCCGCCTGTTCACTCTCGTCGGCGTCCTGTTCGTCCTGGTGTCCGCCGAGTTCGGTTTCCCGACGGGCCGCGACGTCATCACGGCGTGGGTGCTGGCGCTGCTGTGGGCGGCGTGCGGCGGCGAGTGGCGCACGTGGCGGCGCGCGGTCGTGCAGGACTGGCTCCCGCTCATCGCGGTGCTGTTCGTGTACGACTTCCTGCGCGGGTCGGCCGACGAGCTCGGCGGCCGGCTGGTCGAGCTGCCGGCCCTGGCGAACGGCAAGACCGGGGTCGACGGCATCGACCACGCCCACGTGCTGCCGCAGCTGCGGGCGGACGAGTGGCTGTTCGGCTGGCTCACCGGCGGCTCGGTGCCCACCGTCTGGCTGCAGGACCGGCTCCACACGGTCGGCGACGTCCGGTGGTGGGACGTGGCGATCGTGCCGGTCTACATGTCGCACTACATCGTGCCCATGGTCCTGGCGGTCGGGCTGTGGATGTCGGCGTACGCGCTGTTCCGCCGCTACGTCTGGACGCTGGTCGGGCTCACACTGCTGACCCTCGTGACCTACGCGCTGGTCCCTGCGGCGCCGCCGTGGATGGCCGGGCTCAACGGCCACCTCCCGGAGGTGACGCGGGTCGTGTCGACGACGCTCGAGTCGACCGGCGTCGGGACGATCCGCTCGGCGGTGCAGCGCAGCGAGGCCTACGCCAACGCCGTGGCGGCGATGCCCTCCCTGCACTCGGGTGTGCCGATGATGGTCCTGCTGTTCAGCTGGCCGCTCGTGGGCGTCCGCACGCGGGTGCTGCTCGTCGGCTACATCGCCGTCATGACCTTCACCCTGACCTACGGCGGCGAGCACTACGTCGTGGACGCCGTCGCCGGGTGGGTCTACGCGGCGGGAGCGGTCTTCGGCGTCGCCCGGCTGTTCCGCCGGCGACCCTCGACCGAGCCGGGCGCTTCACGGTCCACCTCACGTGGAGCGAGCGTGGCGGCCTGACCGGGTCGCCTGGCGACACCCGGCCTGGCCCGAGGTGGACGGCGGAGCGTCCGGTGCCAGCCCTCAGGCGATCGTCGGCAGGTAGCGGTCGAGGATGCGCTCGCCGTCGTCCTCGAGGCCGAGCGCCGCGCACACCCGGCGGTTGCGGGTGCTGCTGCCGCAGCCGGCGAGAGCCCGCATCGCCTCGGACACGCCGTCCTGCTCCAGCTCGACGCGGCGCAGGACCGACCGCGACGAAGTCGGCGCCCACCACGACGCGGCGGGCCCAGGCGAGGTGTGCGACGGCCGCGACCGCGACGTCGAGGACGACGAACGCGCCCGGCGCCGCCTGCGTCCAGACGAGCACGGGGACGAACAGCAGCCCCACGACGACGAGAGTCAGGACCACTTCGCCCCCCGTCGAGACGCGCCGTGGCCGTGGCAGGGCCGGGCAGACCGCGCCTGGTCCACGTCCGTGCCGTGGTGCGCGGCACCGTGCGGCGAGGTTGGCGGGCGGCAGCCGCGGGGTCGGCTCACGACGCACCCGCTCCCGGTGCGGTCGGCGGGCCAGCGGCAGGTCGGGGCGGACGGCGGCGGGGGTCGCGCTCTGCGGCGGCAGGGTCTGGGTCATGGCGGGGTCTCCTCGGTGGCCGGGACAGGGGCCGGGACGTCGTCGCTGTGCGCCACCGTGACGTCTTCCAACACCCGCTACCGCGCCAGGGTTGTTCAAGACTGTCGCTCCGGGGCGGTCGAGGCCGGGTGCGGGCGCGTGGTCGAATGGGCGGGTGCTGACCCTCGACGTCGCCCTCCGCCTGCTCGACGCCGCCCGTACCGCCGCCGGCGAGACCGGTGTGCCGATGGCCTTCGCCGTCATGGACGCCGGCGGCCACCTGCTCGCCCTGACGCGCATGGACGGCGCCCCCTGGATCACCTCGGAGGTGGCGCAGGGCAAGGCGTGGACGTCCGCGGCGTACGGCGTCCCGAGCGCGGCGCAGAAGGAGAAGATGGCGCCGATGCCGAACTTCTCAGCGTCGATCACCGCCATGACCGGGGGCCGCTTCACGCCGCAGACCGGCGCGGTCCCCGTCTACCGAGACGGGGTCCTGCTCGGCGGGCTCGGCGGCAGTGGCGGCACGGGCGACCAGGACGAGGCCGCGTGCGCGGCGGCCGTCGCCGCGACGGGCTTCAGCACCACGGCCTGACCCTCCCGCCAGACAGACCCGCCTGACCCTCCCGCGAGCACCGGACGACGGCGCGGGACGATGCGGGCATGGCCATCCCCAGCGCGTCGTACTCGATCACTGTCCGCCTCGAGGTCCCGCCCGACCCGGCCTCGGTCGGCCGCCTCACGACGGCGGTGGGCACAGCCGGCGGCGCCGTCACCGCGCTCGACGTCACCGAGTCCCACCCCGACCGGATCGTCCTCGACGTCACCTGCGCCGCGAGCGACCAGGACCACGCCGCCCGGCTGACCGACGCCCTGCGCGCGATCGAGGGCGTGGTCATCCGCAAGGTCAGCGACCGGACGTTCCTGCTCCACCTCGGCGGCAAGATCGAGGTGCGCTCGAAGGTGCCGCTGCGCACCCGCGACGACCTGTCCATGGCCTACACCCCCGGCGTCGCACGGGTGTGCATGGCGATCGCCGCCCAGCCCGACGACGTGCGGCGCCTGACTGTCAAGCGCAACACGGTCGCCGTCGTCACCGACGGCTCGGCGGTCCTCGGGCTCGGCAACATCGGCCCGGCGGCCTCGCTGCCGGTCATGGAGGGCAAGGCGGCGCTGTTCAAGCGCTTCGCCGACATCGACGCCTGGCCGATCGCGCTGGACACCCAGGACGTCGACGAGATCGTGCGCGCCGTCCAGCTCATCGCACCGGTCTTCGGCGGCATCAACCTCGAGGACATCGCCGCGCCGCGCTGCTTCGAGGTGGAGGCCCGGCTGCGCGAGCTGCTCGACATCCCGGTGTTCCACGACGACCAGCACGGCACGGCGATCGTCGTGCTGGCGGCGCTCACCAACGCGCTGCGGGTCGTCGGCAAGGAGCTCGGCGCCGTGCGCATCGTGCTGTCCGGCGCCGGCGCTGCCGGGTCGGCC
>JALYMZ010000359.1 GCA_030773435.1 Actinomycetota bacterium
CCGTTCCCGTGGCGCCGTCGCGACCTCGCCCGCGGGCTCCCGCCGCGCACCGTCGCGCGGCTGGCCCGCGACACCGCAGCTCGCCGGTGGGACGGCGTACCTGGCGACAGCCTCGAGGCGGTGCTGCGCCGACGCGTCGGCACGACCCTGTACCAGCAGTTCTACGGCCCGTACGCCGAGAAGCTGTGGGGGCTGCCCGGTGCCGCCCTGTCGGTCGACCAGCCGGGTCGGCCGCTCAGCCCCGACGGCGCCCGGGTCTACCACTACCCGCGGCACGGCTTCGGCCAGATCTGCGAGCGGCTGGCGGAGGCCGCGGCCAAGGCCGGCGCGCGGATCGAGCTGGGGCTGGAGGTCGACGGCGTCAAGCCGACCTTCGACGACGTGTGCGTGCACGCCCGCGGCGGCCATGAGGTGACGGCCGGCATCGCGTTCTGCACACTGCCGTTGCCGGTGCTGGGCCGGGTCACCACGCCGGGGCCGTCGCTGGCGGTGGTCGAGGACGCCGCGGGGCTGCGCCGCCGGTCGGTGGTGTTCGTGTACGTCGTGCACCAGGGCGGGCGTTGGACGTCGTACGACAGTCACCACCTGCCCGAGCTCGACACGCCGGTCACCCGGATCAGCGAGCCGGTGAACTACCGGGACTCCGCCGCTGACCCCCGCGACCACTCGGTGGTGTGCGCGGAGATCCCGTGCGACGCCGGCAACCCGGTGTGGGTCGCCGGCGACGACGCGCTGGGCGACCTGGTCGAGGAGGCGGTCCGGCGGGCCGGGCTGCCGCCGCTGCGCCGCGGCGACGTGGTGACCCGGCGGCTGCGCGACGTGTCACCCGTGTACGACCTCGGCTACCGGCGCCGGCTGGCTGGTATCGAGCGCTGGGTCGCCGGCGTACCCCAGGTCGTCACGTTCGGCCGGCTCGGCCTGCAGCCGCACTCGCACGACCACAGGGGACTGCTCGAGGCCTACGACGCCGTCGACGCGCTGGGGCTCGACGGGCGCTTCGACCTGAGCCGGTGGCGCCGCCGTAGAGCCGCGGCGGCGGCGGGGGACCGGGATGCCTGACGGGCCGGGACTGGTGCACGTCGTCGACGACGTGCCGGAGCTGGCCGACCCGACCGTGCGGCCGGTGCTCGTGCATGCGCTGGACGGCTTCCTCGACGCCGGCAACGCCGGACACCTGGTGGCTGACGAGCTCGGGCGGCGGCTGGGCAGCCGGGTCGTGGCCAGCTTCGCCGTCGACGAGCTGTACGACTACCGCGGCCGGCGGCCGGCGCTGAGCTTCCTGGAGGACCGCTACGCCGACTACGACGCACCGCGCCTGGTGCTGCGGCTGGTCCGCGACGACGCGGAGGTGCCGTTCCTGCTGTTGGCGGGACCGGAGCCGGACTACCGCTGGGAGGCGTTCGCGCTCGCCGTGCGCTCGCTCGTGCAGCGGTTCGGTGTCTCCCTCGTCCTCGGCCTCGGTGCCGTCCCGATGGCGGTGCCGCACACCCGGCCGCTGATGCTGACCCGGCACGCCACGACGCCGGAGCTGCGGCGCGAGCCCAACGTCTGGAAGGGCCGGCTGCGGGTGCCGGCGAGCGCCCACGCGGTGCTGGAGCTGCGACTGGGGGAGTGGGGCCACCCGGCGATGGGCTTCGTCGCGCACGTCCCGCACTACGTCGCACAGCTGGACTACCCCGCCGCCGCGGTGGCGCTGCTCGCGGCGGTGTCCCGGCAGACCGGGCTGCGGGTCGACACCGCTGCGCTCGCCGCCGCGGCGCAGGTCCGGATGGCCGAGATCGCGACCCAGGTCGAGGCGTCCGCCGAGATCGCGGAGGCCGTCGCGGCGCTGGAGTCCCAGTACGACGCGTTCGCCCGTGCCGCCGAGGCGCCGCTGCCGGCCGGCGACGACGCCGGCGCCGGGGGTGCGCCGCTACCGTCCGCCGAGGAGCTCGGCGCCGCGTTCGAGCGTTTCCTGGCCGGGCTCGACCGACGCGACGAGGAGAGCTAGCCGGTGCCGCAGTCGCTGGCCGAGCT
>JALYMZ010000360.1 GCA_030773435.1 Actinomycetota bacterium
GGGCCGGACCAGGTGTCCGGCCCCCACCCTGGTGCTCGTAGAGGTGCTCACAGAGAGGACGCCCACGCATGGGCCGCTACGTAGCCAGGCGCGTGCTGCAGTTCATCCCGGTGATCATCGGGACCCTGTTCCTCTTGCACTTCCTCAGTGTGCTGACGATCCAGATCGTCGGCGACCCGGTGCGGGCGCTGTTCGGCGAGAACGCCCCGCCGCCGGAGACCATCGAGCAGCTGCAGGCTCAGTACGGCCTCGACGACCCCTGCCTGGAGACCACCGGCAACCCCTGCCTGTGGATGTACGTCGAGCGGATGGGGCAGTACCTGCAGGGTGACTTCGGGATCAACTACCGGCAGCGTCCGGTGACCGAACTGTTCCTGGAGCGGGTGCCGGTCACCATCCGGCTCACCTTCATCGCGATCGTCTTCGAGACGATCCTCGGCATCATCCTCGGCGTGCTCGCGGGGCTGCGGAAGGACAAGTTCGTCGACAACTTCGTCCGCGCCTCCACCGTGCTGCTGATCGCGTTCCCGGTGTTCGTGGTCGGCGTGCTGGCTCAGCTTTACATCGGGTTGGAGATCGGGCTGCCACTGCGCAACTCCGAGGCCGTGCCGGAGTGGTTCGCCCAGATGTTCACGGTGACGTACGCCGCCGAGTACCCGTGGCTCAGCCTGGTGCTGCCCGGCTTCGTGCTCGGGGCGTTCTCGTTGGCGGCGATCGCCCGGCTCACCCGCACCAGCCTCATCGAGAACCTGCGCGCCGACTACGTGCGTACCGCCCGCGCCAAGGGGTTGGGCCCCGGCCGTACGGTCGGGATACACACGCTGCGCAACTCGCTGATCCCGGTTGTCACCTACATCGGCATCGACATCGGCGTCCTGCTGGGTGGCGCGCTGGTGACCGAGGGCATCTTCAACATCCCCGGGGTGGGACAGCTGGTGTTCCAGTCGATCCAGACCAACGACATCCCGGTGGTGATCGGGGTGGTGACGATCCTGACCATCGTGTTCCTGGTCGCCAACCTGATCGTCGATATCCTGTACGCCGCTCTGGACCCGAGGATCCGCTATGAGTGACCTGCTGGCCGCGCAGGACGCCGGCACCGGCGCCGGCTCCGGTGACACCGGCGTCGGTCCCCGCGGGGGCGACGAGAACCGCAGTCTGTGGGGCGACGCGCTCTACGTGCTGGTGCGCAACCCGATCTTCTGGATCTCCACGGTGCTGGTGCTGCTCATCCTGTCGATGGCGTTCGCCCCGCAGCTGTGGGCGGCCACGTCACCCAACACCTCCGGCGCGTGTCCCCTGCTCCGCGCCCGCGAGGAGCCCAGCGCGGCTCACCCCTTCGGCTTCACCGCGGCCGGCTGCGACATGTGGGCGTCGGTGGTGTGGGGCACCGGCAAGTCGGTGATCGTGGCGATTCTCGCGGCGGCCGGTGCGACGGTGCTCGGCGTCACCCTGGGCACCATCGCCGGCTACTACGGCGGGTTCGGCGACACGGTCATCAGCCGGATCACCGACATCTTCTTCGGCCTGCCGTTCGTCCTCGGCGCCATCGTCTTCCTCGCCCTCTTCCCCGACCGCAACGAGATCACGATCTCGGTGGTGATCGCGGCCTTCGGCTGGACGTCGCTGGCCCGGGTGATGCGCGGCAGCGTCATCTCCACCAAGCAGAAGGACTTCGTCGACGCGTCCCGGGCGGTCGGCGCCAGCAGCCTGTTCGTCATCCGCCGGCACATCCTCACCAACAGCATCGCGCCGGTGATCGTGCTGGCGACGATCGCCTTGGGCCAGTACATCGGCTTGGAGGCGACGCTGACCTACCTCGGTGTCGGCTACCAGCGGCCGACGGTGTCGTGGGGCCTGCTCGTCAACGAGGGCCAGAGCATCGCGCTCGCCGGCTTCCCGCACCTGCTGGTGATCCCCTGCGCCTTCATCGTCGTCACCGTGCTCAGCTTCATCCTGCTCGGCGACGCGCTGCGCGACGCCCTCGACCCCCGCATCCGCTAGGAGCGAGCCGCATGTCCGACACCGTGATCGAGTCCCGTCCGGAGCGCCGCTCCGCCGCAGGGGGCCTGGACTTCGACCGGAACGCCCCGCTGCTGCAGGTGCGGGACCTCGAGGTCGACTTCCACACCCGCGACGGGGTCGCGCATGCGGTCAACAAGGTCAGCTTCACCCTGCACGAGGGGGAGACGCTCGGCATCCTCGGCGAGTCCGGCTGCGGCAAGTCGGTGACCGCGCAGGCGATCATGGGGATCCTCGACGTCCCGCCGGCGCGGATCGCGGGCGGCGAGGTGCGCTACCGCGGGGTCGACCTGCTGAAGCTGGAGGAGAAGACCCGCCGCCAGATCCGGGCGAGCAAGATCGCGATGATCTTCCAGGACGCGCTGTCGGCGCTGAACCCGGTCTTCACCGTCGGCTGGCAGATCGGTGAACTCTACCGCAAGCACTCCGGCGCGAGCCGGGCGCAGGCGAAGGCCAAGGCGGTGGAGCTGCTGAAGCTGGTCGGCATCCCGGGTGCGGAGGAGCGGGTCAACAACTTCCCGCACCAGTTCTCCGGTGGGATGCGGCAGCGGGTGATGATCGCGATGGCGCTCGCCCTGGAGCCCGACGTCATCATCGCCGACGAGCCGACCACCGCCCTCGACGTCACCGTGCAGGCGCAGGTGATGAAGCTTCTCGCCGACCTGCAGCAGGACATGCGGATGGGGCTGATCCTGATCACCCACGACATGGGCGTCGTGGCCGACGTCGCCGACAAGATCTGCGTGATGTACGCCGGGCACGCGGTGGAGCGTGCCGACGTGTACCAGATCTACGACTGTCCGGCGCACCCCTACACCAAGGCGCTGCTGGAGTCGATCCCGCGGGTCGACATGAAGGGCCAGGAGCTGGCGGCGATCAAGGGGCTGCCGCCGCCGCTGACGAACCCGCCGTCGGGCTGCTCGTTCCACCCGCGGTGCCGGTTCGCCCGGGACCGCTGCACGGTCGACGAGCCACCGCTGTACCCGGTGCCCGGCAACCGCCACAGCGCCTGTCACTACTGGGAGGAGGTGCTGCAGTCGTGAGCACGGTCGTCACCGAGCCCGACCGGGTGACCGCGGACGACGACGGCGACGTCGTACTGCAGGCCCGGGACCTCAAGAAGCACTTCCCGCTGACGCAGGGCATCGTCTTCAAGCGGACCACCGGCCACGTTAAGGCGGTCGACGGGGTGAGCTTCGAACTGCGACGCGGCGAGACCCTGGGCGTCGTGGGCGAGTCCGGCTGCGGCAAGTCGACGCTGGGCCGGCTGCTGATGGGGCTGGAGCGCCCCACCGGCGGGTCGCTGCGGCTGCTCGGGCAGGAGGTCAACGAGCTCGACAGCGACGGGCTGCGCAGGATGCGGCGCAACATCCAGATCGTGCTGCAGGACCCCTACTCGTCGCTGGACCCGCGGATGACCGTCGGCGACATCGTGGGGGAGCCGTTCGACGTGCACTCCGACGTGGTGCCGCGCAAGGGCCGCCGCAAGGCGGTGCAGGACCTGCTCGCGGTCGTGGGGCTCAACCCTGAGCACATCAACCGCTACCCGCACCAGTTCTCCGGCGGTCAGCGGCAGCGCATCGGGATCGCGCGGGCGCTCGCGCTGCGGCCGGAGATCCTCGTCTGCGACGAGCCGGTGTCGGCACTCGACGTGTCCGTCCAGGCACAGGTGATCAACCTGTTCGAGCGGCTGCAGGGGGAGTTCAACCTCTCCTACGTCTTCATCGCCCACGACCTGTCGGTGGTGCGCCACATCTCCGACCGGGTCGCGGTCATGTACCTCGGCAAGATCGTCGAGATCGGCGACGAGACGCAGATCTACGACCACCCGACGCACCCCTACACCCAGGCGCTGCTGTCCGCGGTGCCGGTGCCGGACCCGCAGCTGCGCGGCCACCGCGACCAGATCGTGCTGGAGGGAGACGTGCCCAGCCCGGCGAACCCGCCGTCGGGATGCCGGTTCCGGACCCGGTGCTTCAAGGCGCAGGACGTCTGCGCGACCGAGGAGCCGCTGCTGGTGCCGCGGGAGAAGTCGGCGCACCCCTCGGCCTGCCACTTCGCCGAGGAGCGCGACGTCATCCACGCCATCGACTGACTGGAGCTGTCAGCGGACGGCGGCCCCGGTCCGCAACCACGCGTCCCCCCGCTCCCGCCACAGCAGCGTGGTGAGCCGGGCGAGCATGAACCCGCCGAGCGCGGCCCAGAGCCACAGCAGCCCGGAACCGCTGAGCAGCACCAGCAGTGCCAGCGGCGTGAAGGCCACCAGCGTGAGGACGCCGGCCCAGGCCAGGTAGGCGCCGTCGCCGGCGCCGATCAGCACGCCGTCGAGGACGAACACCACGCCGGCCACCGGCTGCTGCAGCGCCACGATGACGAGCACCGCGCTCAGCAGTGCCTGCACCGCGGGATCCGGTGTGAACAGCGGCGCCAGCAGGTCGCGCCCGGCGAGCAGCAGCAGCCCGGTGACCGCGCCGCTGGCCAGTCCCCAGCCCAGCATCCGCCGGGTCACGCGGCGGGTTGCCGCGGCGTCACCGGCACCGAGGGTCTTCCCGGTCAGCGCCTGGGCCGCGATCGCGACCGCGTCCAGCGCGAAGGCGAGGAACGTCCACACGGTGAACGCCACCTGGTGCGCCGCGATCGAGGTGGCGCCCTGCGCGGTCGCCACGTACGTCGTGAGGAGCAGCGCGGCGCGCAGGGTCACGGTGCGGACGACGAGAGGTACGCCGAGGCGGCCCGCGGCCCGGATCCCGGTCGGGTCCGGCAGCAGTGGCGCGTCGTACTCCCGTGCCGCGCGGAGCACGACCGCGACGAGTGCGGCAGCGGCGCCGGCCTGCGCGATCACGGTGCCCAGCGCCGACCCGGCGATGCCGAGGCCCAGCCCGTAGACCAAAGCGAGGTTGAGCGCGACGTTACCGAGGTTGGCGGCGATCATCACCACCAGTGGCGTGCGCGTGTCGAGCAGGCCGCGCAGCACGCCGGTCGCGGCCAGCACGAGAAACATGGCCGGGAGGCCGAGGCTGGAGATCCGCAGATAGGTGAGCGCGTGCGGGGTGACCGCGGGGTCGGGGTCAAACAGCGCCACGATCGGCTCGCCCAGCAGCACGCCGACCACGAGCATGGCCAGGCCGAGCGCGAGTGCCAGCCACAGGCCGTCGACGCCCTGCGCGAGCGCGCGGCGCCGCTCGCCGGCGCCCAGCTGACGCGCCACCGAGGAGGTGGTGCCATAGGCCAGGAACACGAACACGCCGAGAAGGGTCTGCAGCACCGCGCCGGCGACACCGAGGCCGGCGAGCTGCGGGGTGCCGAGGTGGCCCACGATGGCGGCGTCGGCGAGCAGGAACAGCGGCTCGGAGACGAGCGCGGCGAACGCTGGGACGGCGAGCCGGAAGATCTCCCGGTCGGTGTCGTTCCACCAGCGCGGCGGCACGTACGCCCCCTTCTGGAGATTGGTGTGGTAAGGCCTACAGTGCGCTTCTGACAATAACATGCAGGTTGCGAGAATGCCGGGCGAGGTTTTTCTTCTCCACAGCGTCGGTGCAGCCGAAGCCGCAGGTCAGGGCACCTTCGGCCGAGGGCGGGAAGTCGTCGTCCACAGCTGTGTACGCACCCTGTGCACACCGCCGGCCCGCGGTCCTCCACACCGGTTCCACAGCAGCCTGTGGACGGCGGGCTTCCGCCGTACTCGACGACCGCCATAGCCTGCGGGACGGCGCGCACGGCTTGTCGGGGGCGGCTCGTACCGTGTCGAACGTGGCTTCGAAACTGTTCGCGGGAGAGGACCAGGTGTGAGCATCGCGGAGCTGTCCAGCCCTCGATCCGAGGACTATCCGAGCGCACCCGACCGCACGCCGCCGCAGGACAACAGCGCCGAGCAGAGCGTGCTCGGGGCGATGCTGCTGAGCAAGGACGCGATCGCCGACGTCGTCGAGGTCCTGCGCGGCACGGACTTCTACCGTCCGGCGCACGAGACGATCTTCGACGCGGTGCTCGACCTCTACGGCCGCGGCGAGCCGGCCGACGCGGTCACCGTGTCGGCGCTGCTGCAGAAGCGCGGCGAGCTGGGGCGCGTGGGTGGCGCGCCGTACCTGCACACGCTGGTCGCCGGCGTGCCGATCGCCGCCAACGCCGGCTACTACGCGCAGATCGTGCGCGAGAAGGCGATCCTGCGCCGGCTGGTCGACGCGGGCACGCGCATCGTGCAGCTGGGGTACGCCGGGGAGGGCGAGATCGACGACGTCGTCGACCGCGCCCAGGCGGCGGTGTACGACGTCACCGAGAAGCGCACCAGTGAGGACTACGCGCCGCTGGCGGAGATCCTGGAGGGGACGCTCGACGAGATCGAGGCGATCGGCAACCGCGGTGGCGAGCTGGTCGGCGTGCCGACCGGGTTCGCCGACCTCGACGAGCTGACCAACGGGCTGCATCCCGGCCAGCTGCTGATCCTGGC
>JALYMZ010000361.1 GCA_030773435.1 Actinomycetota bacterium
GCACGCACCCGGCCACGTGCAGGTCGAAGAAGAGCCGCCTGAACCCGGGGCCGCGCAGCATGTTCGCCGTGATGTCGTGCGCGGGCCTCGGCGCGGGTGGAGGGCTGGCAGGGGTCGAACGGTGCGACCTGCGGAGAATGCACCGCCGAGCCGGGGGCCGGGTCGGCGGCGGGGACGTGGCCGCTCGGTGCTCGTCTCCGCCGCGGGGTCTGCATGGCGCCAGCGTGGCTGAGGTACGCCGTGCTGCCCGCAGTTGTCCACAGCCCGCCGGCCGCCTCCGGCGTACGACGGGTCAGAACCCGAAGGTCAGCACGGCCGGCACCTCTCCCCGGCGTATCAGCTCCAGCACCAGCCGCTCGTGCGGGACCACCGGGTCCGGCAGCGCGTCCAGCCCGAACCACGCGACCGCGTCGGCCTTGGCGTCGTGCGGCCGCCGCACCTGACCCGCCCACCGGCGGCAGCAGAAGAAAAAGTCGACCCGCTCGTCGACCGGCAACCCGGTGCGCTCGGTGCGGTGCATGGCGCACAGCGGCTGCAGGTCCGCGGTCGCCACGTCGACGCCAGCCTCCTCGCGTGCCTCCCGGACTGCGGCCGCGAGCACCGACTCACCGTCCTCGACGTGGCCGGCCAGCCCGGCCCAGTGGCCGTCACGGAAACCGGTACCCGCCCGCCGCTGCAGCAGCACCCGGCCGGCAGCGTCGAGCAGGTAGACGTACGCCGCCGGCACGACCCGGTAGCGGGCGCCCGGCGTCGGAGGGGGCGTCAGTCCCACCGGGAGGCGTGCTCCTCGAACGCCTCCCCGGTCTGCACCGGCACCACGCAAAACACCAGCCCGCCCGGGTCGACCAGCACGGTGTAGCCGCGCCGTTCCTCCACCACCGACGCGCCGAGCCGGACCAGCCGCGCGACCTCCGCCGACACGTCGTCGGTCTCCACGTCGAGGTGGATGCGTTGCGGCGTGCCGAGACCGGTGCGCTGCACCTCGAGGTGGACGACCCCCAGCGGCCCGAGGGAGTGGTACGGCGCGCCCTCCTCCGACACCGGTGACCGGCCGGTGGCCCCGGCCCAGAACGCCAGGCTCGCGTCGTAGCGGTCCTCGGGATGGTCGATGAGCACGATCCCGATCCGGCTGCGATGCATGCGCCCACACTAAAGGCCCGGGCTGGCTCGGCCGGCACGGTGCGCACCGGGCGTCCGGCACGCGAGGTCAGGCCGTGGGCTCCGACGGGTCGCCGGGCGGGAACGGCTCGGTCGGCGCGGGTCCGGGGTCGGCCGGATGACCGGGGTCGATCGGCCGGGTCGGCGTGCTGTCGGGGTCGACCGGGCTCGGGTCCGCTGGCGGCGGTGGTCCCGCCGGGTCAGGGGCCGGGACGGGTTCGGTCATGAGGTCTCCCCTCTCCAGTCCGATGCCGGGGCAGGTGACGGTCAGGGCGCCGGAGGCGGCCCTGGCGGCGGTGCCGGCGGCGGCCCTGGCGGCGGTGCCGGCGGCTCGGCACGGTGGTCGGGGATGTCGGGCCTGCGCTGCCCACGCCGGTCGAGCGCCTGCTTGGCCTTGCTCACCCCGGTGTGGATCTTGTCGCGGTGCTTGCCGCCGGTGCGCTTGTCCGCCGCGGCGGCCGCCTTGTCCAGGCCGGTCGTGATCTTGCCGCCGTGCTGGTCGACGACCCGCTTGGCCTGCCCCCGTAGGTTGTCGAGAAATCCCATCGCCGCTCCTTCCCGTCACGTCCGCGGCTGCTGTCTCCTTTCTACCCGCTCCGGCGGACAGTCGTTCCAGCGGTACGGCGGGTGAGATCACGCGGCGAGACTGCGAGACTGCGACCGTGCCGGCACCCCGCCCTGCTGCACCGCCGGTGTTGGCCGTGGTCGGCCCCACCGCGGCGGGCAAGTCCGAGCTCGCGGTGGCGCTGGCCCGCCGGGTCGGCGGCGACGTCGTCAACGCCGACTCGATGCAGGTCTACCGCGGCATGGACATCGGCACCGCGAAGCTGCCCGTGGCCGAGCGGGTCGGGGTCCCGCACCACCTGCTGGACGTGCTCGACGTGACCGAGCCGGCGACCGTGGCGCTCTTCCAGCGGTGGGCGCGGGCGGTGATCGACGACTGCCGCACCCGCGGCGTCACCCCCATCGTGGTCGGCGGGTCGGCGCTGTACATCCGGGCGGTCCTCGACGCCTTCCGCTTCCCCGGCACCGATCCCGCCGTACGCGCCGACCTGGAGGCCGAGCTGGCCGCGGTCGGGTCGGCGGCGCTGCACGCGCGGCTGTCCGAGCATGATCCGGTCGCCGCGGCGGCGATCCTGCCCAGCAATGCCCGCCGGGTGGTGCGCGCACTGGAGGTCATCGCGCTCACCGGTCGGCCCTACACCGCGACGCTGCCCGGTCACGCCTACGCCTACGACGACGTGGCCCAGGTCGGTGTCGACGTGCCGCGGCCGGTGCTGGACGAACGCATCGCCGCACGGGTCGAGGCCATGTGGCGGGCTGGGTTCGTCGAGGAGGTACGCCGGCTCGAACGCGCCGGGCTGCGGCGCGGGCCGACCGCCAGCCGTGCCCTCGGTTACGCGCAGGTGCTGCGGTTCCTGGCCGGCGAGTGCACCGAGTACCAGGCGCGCGAGGACACCGTCCGCGCCACCCGCCGGTTCGCCCGGCGCCAGGACTCCTGGTTCCGCAAGGACCCGCGGATCTCCTGGGTCCGCCACGACGACCCGCGCCGGCTGGATCGGGCGGTTGCGGTCGCCGGCGTCGCCGGATCAGGGTAGGGCTCGCCGAACCCCCACCCCGATTTGGCCTGCTAGCCACTGGTCTCGGGTCTTCCCCGGCGAAATGTGAGTCGGGCAGACCCGATTCGGCTCGCCAAGGCGCCCGGCGGAAGCCGACTCGGCCGGCGCCGCCGACCGGAAACGACCGGAGGGCTGCGGACGGGAACCGACCGGTGGCTGCGACGGGAACCGACCGGCCGGACCCGGACGGAAACCGACCGGCGGCGCAGGCTCTGCTCGAGGAGGCGCCGCGCACCACGTCGACGCCCGCGCCGTCGCCTCGCCGTACCCTGGCCGGGTGACGGGCAGCTTCCCGTGGCTCAAGGGTCACGGCACCGAGAACGACTTCGTCGTGCTGCCCGACCCCGACGGCTCGGTGCACGGCGACCTCGACCCCGCGCTGGTGGCGGCGCTGTGCCACCGCCGCCACGGCATCGGCGCCGACGGCGTGCTGCGCGTAGTGCGCACCGAGCACGTCGACCCGGCGCCGGCCGGCGAGGCCACCTGGTTCATGGACCACCGCAACGCCGACGGCTCGACCGCGGAGATGTGCGGCAACGGCGTGCGGGTGTTCGCCCGCTACCTCGCCGAGGCTGGCCTCGCGGACCCGGCATGGCCGCTGCCGGTGGCGACCCGGGGCGGGGTGAAGCTGGCGACGTTCCTCGACGGCGGCGACGTCAGCGTGGAGATGGGACCGCCGGAGCTACAGGGCTGGACCACGGTCACCGTGGCAGAGCGGTGCTGGCCGGCCCGGCGGGTCAGCATGGGCAACCCGCACGCGGTGGTCACGGTGGCCGACCTGGCCGAGGCGGGACCGCTGCTGCAGAGCCCCGGCTACGACCCGGACGAGTTCCCCGCAGGGGTCAACGTCGAGTTCGTCCGCCTGGTCGGCGCCGGCCAGCTGGCGATGCGGGTCTACGAGCGCGGGTCGGGCGAGACG
>JALYMZ010000362.1 GCA_030773435.1 Actinomycetota bacterium
GGGAAGACCCGATTCGGCTAGGAAGGGCGGCGCCGCAGCGCAACCGGTCCCGCCAGCGGCGGCGCGCACCCGGCTCGGCACGGCAGCGGTAGCGCACCGGGTCGGGGGGCGTGCCGGTCCGGCCGTCGCCAGGTTTCCGCTGGTGCTTCAGCGGGCCAGGTGGTTGACGAAGATCGCGGTCCCGGGCACGAGCCGACCACGTTCGGGCCCCCATCCGCCCCAGACCCGATCGTGGCCGCTGGGCCACTCCGGCTCCACGACGTCATCGACGACGAAGCCGGCCGCGGTCAGGGCCCGCACCCAGTCGCCGACCGTGCGGTGGTGCTCGACGTACGTGACCTGCCCGTGCTGGTCCTCCTCGACGTACGGCGTGCGGTCGAAGTAGGACCGCATCACGGTCAACCCCGCGGTGGTGGGGTCGTCGGGGAGCATCCACCGGACCGGGTGCGTCACCGAGAACGCCCACCGGCCACCCGGCCGCAGCACCCGCGCGACCTCCCGCAGCACCGCTCCTGCGTCGGCGAGGAACGGCAGCGCGCCGAAGGCGGAACAGGCGGCGTCGAAGCTGCGGTCGGCCAGCGGTAGGTGGGTGGCGCTCGCGCATACGACCGGCACGAGCACCCCGCTGGCAGCGTCGATGCGTCGGCTGTGTTGCAGCTGCCGCAGCGACAGGTCGACGCCCACCGACGTCGCGCCCTGGGTGCGCAGCCAGCGGGCGCACTGCCCGGCGCCGCAGCCGACCTCGAGCACGCGCCGGCCGGACACCTCGCCGAGCAGCCGCACGAATGCCTCGTCGACGCCCTCCGGGCTCCAGACGAACCGCACGTCGCCGAGGAACTCCCCGTGCTCGGCCTGGTAGTCGTCGGCGGTGCGGTCCCAGTCCCGCCGGTTCGCGCGCACGGTCTCGGCCGCGCCGACCGGCCGGTGCACCCCGACCCGGCCGCCGCTGGACCCAGGGTCGCCGGCCACGGCCCGAGGGTAGCGACGCGACCGCGGCTCGCACCCGCGCCGCGGGTCCTACGGATTTCCGGTCCGGCCGTGACCAATGCCACACTTCGCCGTTAGACGTCATGTAACCTCGTCAGGCGCGCGGTGCCTCCGCGCACGGTCCCACGACGAAAGGGCGCCATCCATGCCCTCCTCCCGCTCCTCCGTGCACCGTTCTCGCACGCGCCGCCGCCACCTGCAGGTCGCGGCGGTCCTCGCCGCCGCCAGCCTCGGCGTCGCCGCGCTGGTGTCGCCGGGCGCGCAGGCCCTCGGCGGCAACCGCCTGCTTGGGGCCATGTCCGCGGCTGCCGAGGAGGACTTCTCCTCGCCGGTCGCCGCAGGCGGCGACCACGGTCTCGACGACCTCGACAACCGCCTCGGCAGCGTGGCGCCGTCCGAGGCTGCCCGCTCCGCCGCCCGTGCCCTCGGCGCTCGCGTCGAGTGGAACCGCTACGGCACTCCCGCGTCGCTGATCAAGAACAGCGGCTACCTGGCGACCGGCCTGGGCAGTGACCCTGTGAAAGCCGCCCGGACGTTCATCTCGAACAACAAGGCGCTGTTCCGTCTCACCTCGACCGGCGTGAACAACCTCCGGTTGCTCAACGACTCCAAGATGGCGGACAGCCGCGGCCACGCGGTGCTGTTCCGCCAGACCTTCGGCGGGATGCCCGCCACCGAGGACGGCCTGATCACGGTCGGCGTGGTCGACGGCAAGGTCGCCTACGTCTCCTCCTCCGCGGTCGGCGACGGCAACGCGCCGGCCGCCGCGGACATCACCGCCAAGCAGGCCTGGGAGAAGGCGGCCGCAAACGTCGGGCTCGGAGGTCTCACCGCCCTCGCCGCAGGTGAGAGGGGCGGCTGGCAGACGTTCTCCGTCGAGGGCCTCGACCAGGTGCAGCGCGCACGCCTCGTGGCGCTGCCCACGCCGAAGGACGGCGTCCGGCCGGCGTACGAGACGATCGTCTACAACGGCGGCGTCTCCGACGCCCACGGCCACCCCTTCGCCTACACCGTCTTCATCGACGCCCAAAACGGCAACGTCCTGTACCGCACCAACCGGCTGAACCACCTCGACGCCGGGGTGACGCCGGCGATGGCGCCGACCACCGGCACGTTCTCCGGGACCTACTCGGTCTCGCCGTTGTCGTGTGGCCCGCGCCACGAGATCGCGACGACGCCGGAGACCCGGAGCATCACCGTGGCGGCCAACGCCACCGTGCCGGGCAACGACATCGTGGTCAACATCCTGCAGAACGACGAGGTCGTCGGGGGCCCCGGTGACACCGTGTTCAGCCCCGAGGTCAGCACCTACGACAACGGCGGAGACCCGATTCCGCCGGCCAACTACGCGGTGCAGGTGTGCCCGTTCAGTGCGGACTCCTCGATTCCGCCCTACAGCTACACCGGCTTCTTCGTCACCAGCGACGTGTTCCCCGACGCCTCGCTGGTCCCGATGTGGAAGTACTTCCTGGCCAACCCGCCGCTGAACGGCGACGACACCGACACCCGCATCGTCGGCTGCTTCACCAGCCCGGACGGGCAGAACGCGGGCGGCACGCTTCCTCCGGGATGTCAGCGCGAGGAGGGTAACCTCGCCGCCCGGGCCCCCTGGGACGTCGACCCGCGCACGAACAGCCCCTCGTTCACCACCCGAGGCAACGCCGCGCGCACCGCGGAGGCATGGTTCAGCCCGTTCACGCCGGCCGAGCAGTACAGTCCGATCGCCCCGGACCGCAAGTACATCTTCCCGTGGCGCGACATCTGGCGGAACAACAAGTGCAGCCCCACGGTCTTCGCCGAGCCGCCCAGCGGTGACCCGCGCTCGGGCCGTAACGACATCGACGCCTCGACCACCAGCCTGTTCGCCAACCACAACCGGATGCACGACTGGTCCTACTTCCTGGGCTTCACCGAGGACAACTTCAACCTGCAGTTCTCCAACTTCGGCAACACCGGGCCTGAGCGGGAGAACGACCCCGAGGTGGGCAACGCCCAGGCCGGCGCGGTCGTCGGCGGCTTCCCCAGCTTCACCGGCCGCGACAACGCCAACCAGATCACGCTGAACGACGGCATCCCGGGCATCACCAACATGTACCTGTGGCAGCCGTTGCCGGCGGCGTTCTACGCCTCCTGCACCGACGGTGACTTCGACCAGTCGGTCATCGGCCACGAGTACACGCACGCCATCTCCAACCGCATGGTCGGTGGCCCGGACGCCGGTCTCCAGTCCAGCAGTGACGGTCAGGCCCGGGCGATGGGGGAGAGCTACAGCGACCTCACCGCGGTCGAGTACCTCAACGAGTACAACTACGTGCCGACCAACGGTGAGAACCCCTTCGCCGTCGGGCCGTACGTCACCGGCAACAAGCAGGTCGGCATCCGTAACTACGCCATGAACAACAGCCCGCTCAACTTCAGCGACGTCCAGGGCTACGACGGCAGTGGTGTCCGCAGCCCGCACGACGACGGCGAGATCTGGAGCGCGGTCAACTTCGACATCCGGCAGGCGATGATCGCCAAGTACAACGGCTCGTTCCCCGCTGGGAGCAACTCGTTGCAGAAGCGCTGCGCCGACGGGGTCCTGCCGGCGGACAAGTGCCCGGGTAACCGGCGCTGGATGCAGACCGTGTTCGACGCCTACCTGCTGATGCCCTCCGACGTCAGCATGCTGGGTGCTCGGGATGCCTACCTCGCCGCAGACCTCATGCGGTACGGCGGCACCCGTCCCGGGCCGGACAACCAGAAGCTGCTGTGGCAGCAGTTCGCCAAGCGCGGCTTCGGTCAGTTCGCCCAGACTGGCACTAAGGAGTTCTCTGGCACCGACGACCCGCAGCCGATCCCGAGCTTCGAGTCGCCGCGGCAGACGAACGAGGCAACCGTCAACTGGCGCTTCGTCGACGAGAACGGCAACGCGATCGAGAACGCGCAGGTCTTCGTGGGTGACTACGAGGGTCGCGTCACCCCGATCGCCGACACCGACCCGGCCACAGCACTGGGTAACCAGGCCAAGTTCGTCCCCGGCACGTACGACTTCGTGATCCAGGCGCCGGGCCGTGGCCTGACGCGGCTGACGCGGACGTTCGACGCCAGCCAGACGGTCGAGATCTCGCGCGTCTTGCTCACCAACTGGGCGTCGGAGCACAACGGCGCGACGATCACCGGTGACGGCGTGAACCTCAATGGCCTCATCGACGACACGGAGGCCACCAACTTCGTGTCCGGTAAGCCGGGATCCAGGACCGGCGGGACCGCCGGCAACGATGCCGAGAAGGTGCGCGGCCGTCAGGTGACCGTCGACCTGCCGGGCGGTGTCAAGAAGGTCGGCCTGGTCAAGGTCAGCGCCCTGCTCCGCTCCGGTGCCCCGTGCTCCGGGGAGGAGAACTGCGACCCGCAGGACAACTCGCAGAACAGGTTCTCGGCGCTGCGTCAGTTCGCGATCGAGACCTGCAGGCAGAGCGCGACCACCGTCTGCACGAAGCGCAGCACGGCTGACGCGGCCGGTCCGGGCTTCACCCGGATCTTCACCAGCGCGCCGGAGGCGTTCCCCGCCAGCGTGCCGCGGCCGCTCGCGCCGAGCCTGATCCTCCGCGAGTTCGACGTCCCGGACGTGCGGGCCACGCACGTGCGGCTGGTGGTGCTCAGCAACCAGTGCACGGGCAACTCCGAGTACCACGGCGACCAGGACAACGACCCGAACGTCCACTCCGACTGCCGGACCCAGGGCTTGGTCGCCGCTCCCGACGAGGCGATCATCGCCCCGCAGGACACCACCGTCCGGGCCGCAGAGCTGCAGGTATTCTCGGCCGGCGGGTGACTGACGGTGGCGGCGGCTCCGGCACCCCGATGGATCCCTTCGTGGCGTTCACCAAGACCGGGCCGCTGACCGCCGACCAGGGCCAGCGCATCACGTACACGCTGGACTACGCCAACCTCGGTCCCGCGGCCTCGGAGCAGGTGACGATCACCGACAAGTTGCCGGCCGGCGTGAAGTTCGTGTCGGCATCGGGCCCGGACAGCTACAACAGCCGGACCCGGACGGTGACGTGGAGCATCGGCAAGGTGCCGGTGAACGAGGACGGCTCGGTCACGCTGACCGTGCGGGTCGCGGACTCGGTCTCCACGGGCAGCGTCCTCACCAACACGGCGACGTTCTCCGGTGCGGAGACCACCGCCACCCCGGCGGTGGCCGCGACCCTGGTTCTCTAGCGGGGTCCGACCACGGCGGACAGCACTCGACGCGGCCCCGTCCCACCTCGGTGGGGC
>JALYMZ010000363.1 GCA_030773435.1 Actinomycetota bacterium
GGCATCTCAATCCGGTCCATCTGGAACAGACCGTCATCAACGTGATCGTCCGGCACGCGTCATGATCCCGCGATCAGCGGTCCGGCCCAAGCACCCCGAGTGGCGTGTTACTGACCCACGCTCCTAGGCCGCCGAGACGCGGTCGCTCAATGCACTGCACGACCTGGTCGAGCGCGAGCACCGCGCGTTCACGACAGCGCACCGCCGTACCGCTGCGGCCCTGCCGTAGCCACCGGCGTCGACGTGCTGACCGCGCCGCGGCGGCGAGAGGCAGGCCGCCCCGGGCGCCGCTGACGGTGCGGCCGGCTAACTGGCCGGGTGCAGGTGCCGGATCTGCACCCACGCCTCGACCATTACCGTCGCCGCCCCGTCGTCGACCGCGTACACCACGCGGCCCTGCCAGCCGCCGACCTCGGCTGACCCAGCAGTGCCGGGTCAGGACCGGCCGCGGCCGGTCCTGCCGACCGCGTCGAGCGCGTCTGAGCAGGGGGGCTCACCCTCCACTGCTGGCCGGCTCGGCGTTCGCCGCAGACGTCCTGTCGAACAGCGCAGCAAGTCCAGGGCTGCAGCTGCTGCTCTCGTCCGGCAGTCACACCACGCCTGGGGCGGCACCTGCGCACACGACAGGCAGGGACGCCAACAGATGAGCGCCACCTCCAGCCGCACGAACCGTCGAGGCAGTCGGAACCACCCGACAGCGGCATGAGCGATAGAACCATCGACCCCGCGATCCAGTCCGCACCGCGCTGAGCCAGGCACGACCGGGCTCAGACGACGAGCTGCGGATCCAAGGCCAGGACGAGGCCGGCGCTGACGCCGAGCGCCAGCGACGCAACAGCCGCGACGATCGCGGACGTCGCCGCGATCGGACGTACAACGAGCGGCGCGGCCTGCGCCGCTCCGGTGCGGTCGAACGCGGGGCCGAGCCAGCGCAGGTAGTAGAACAGGCTCGCCACCGTGTTGAGGGCGGCGACCACCACCAGCCACGTCAGCCCACCGTCGAGTGCCGCGCCGAACACGGTCAGCTTGCCGACGAACACCGCCGTCGGTGGTGTGCCGACCAGTCCGAGCAGGACGACGAGCAGCGACACCGCCAGCCACGGCCGGCCGGCGGCCAGCCCCCGGTAGTGAGCGATGCGGTCGGCGGACGGCAGGGCGGCGGGCACTGCGAACGCGCCGACGTTGGTGACGGCGTAGCCGGCGAGGTACAGCGACACGGCCGGCAGCGCGAGGTCGCTGCGTCCGGCGACGGCGACCGCCATCAGGACGTACCCGGCCTGGCTCACCGAGGACCAGCCCAAGAGCCGGCGCACCGAGGTCTGGGTGAAGGCGGCGAGGTTGCCCAGCGTCATGGTGACGGCCGCCAGCAGCGCCACGAGCAGCGGCCAGTCGACGACGTCCTCCGGCACGGCGACGAGCACCCGGTACGCGGCGAGCAGTCCGCCGACCTTCGGCACGGTGGTCAGCAGCGCGGCAGCGCCGGTACGCGATCCCTCGGCGGCGTCGGGCACCCAGAAGTGCCCGGGCACGAAGCCCCCCTTGAACGCCAGCCCGGCGAGCAGCGCTACGACGCCGACCGCGACCGCCGGCTGCGGCGCGTCCGGCAGCCCGGTGCGCAGCAGGCCGTACCCCGTGCCGCCGACCACGCCCGTCAGCAGCGTGATGCCGATCAGCATGGCGATGCCGAGGAAGGCGCCCAGCAGGTAGGTCTTCAGCGCCGCCTCCGTGCCCGCGGCGGTGCGGGCGGCGCCGGCGAGGGCGTACAGCGGCACGCTGGCGAGCAGGTAGCCGACGCCGAGCAGCAGCAGGTCATTGCTCGCGGCGAGCAGCTGCGTGCCGAGGACGGCGAACAACAGCAGCACGTAGTGCTCGGTCTCCCGCCGGTCGGCGTGCACCTCCTCGCTCATCACGCCGAGCAGGAGCAGGCCGCACAGCGCTCCGACCAGCCGGGCCGTGGCGGTGACGCCGTCGACGGCGAACGTGTCGTCGAAGACCAGCCGGTCGGGGC
>JALYMZ010000364.1 GCA_030773435.1 Actinomycetota bacterium
GCCGAGGTCGGCGCCGGGCATCGGCGTGGTGACGTCGCCATCAGCGCGTGCCACGTGCAGCGCCGCGCCGAGCGCGGTGCCGGCGTCGCCGGCGGCCGGCTGCGCCCACACTCGCCGGTAGGGCCCCTCCGCGGCGATCCGGGTGTTGGCGACGCAGTTCAGCGCCACGCCACCGGCCAGCGTCAACGCCTTCCCGCCGGTCTGGTCGTGCAGCCAGCCGACGAGGTCGAGCAGCACCTCCTCGAGCCGCGCCTGCACACTGGCGGCGAGGTCGGCGTGGTCGGCGGTCCACGGCTCGCCGGGCCGCCGCTGCTTGACCAGGCTGGACCAGTCCACCGGCTCGGTGCGGAACCCGCCGTCGCCGGTGGCGTAGACCGCCGCGCGCAGCTCGTCGAGGAACCGCGGCCGGCCGTAGGAGGCCATCGCCATCACCTTGTACTCGTCGCTGCTGCGCAGGAACCCCAGGTGCTCGGTGACGTCCTCGTACAGCAGCCCGAGCGAGTGCGGCAGCGCCTGGCTGGCGTGCACGGTCAGCGTCCCGTCGTCGTACCGGCCGGCGAGGTGGCTGACCGCCTCCCCGCGGCCGTCCAGAACCAGCACGTCGGCGTTGGGGTACGGCGCGGCCAGCCCCGCCGACGCCGCGTGCGCCACGTGGTGCGCGACGTACCGGACGGCGGCCGGGTCGAGGCCGGGCAGCGCGGTGGCGAGGAAGCCGGGCGCGGTGCGGGCGTAGGTCAGCCGCAGGTGGTCCCACGGGTCCCCGAGCCCCATCTCCGGCGCCGGTCGCGCCAGCCGGGGGTCGAAGGAGTAGGCCACCGCGTCCAGGTCGCTCGGCTCCAGCCCCGCGTGCTCCAGGCACCAGGCGGCCGCCCGCTCCGGCAGCTCCCACGCCGAGAACGGCACCGGCCGCTTGCCGTGCTTGCGGCGGGTGAAGCGCTCCTCCTCCGCGGCCGCGACCGTCTCGCCGTCGACGACCAGCGCCGCCGCCGGGTCGTGGAAGATCGCGTTGACGCCCAGGACCCGCATCGCACCGCCTCTCCGAACCGATCTAAAGCGTCGAAATGGTTCTGCTGTAGAACCGACCGTGCCCACTTCTCCTCGCGCTACACGGTTCTGCTCCAGAACCGTCGGTCAGCCGCTCTCGAGCAGGGCCAGCCGCCGCTCGACGTCCTCGGGCAGCCGCCGCCGGGCGCCGAGGGCGCCGGGCAGCCGCGGTACGGCGGCCACGGCGCCACGCGCTTCCGGGATCCCGCCGGCCAGGGCGTGCACCGCTCGGCGCCCGACGACCCGCCAGGGGCGCCGCATCACCGCGGTCAGCAGGTGGTTCCGGGCGATCAGGCGGCGCCGGCGCCGGTCCGTGCCGCGCCGGGTCGAGGGGTGGTGGTGCGCGACCACGGCCTCGGCGTAGGTCAGGTGCCAGCCGGCCGCGGCCAGGTCCACGGCCACCCGCTCCTCCTCTCCCGGGAAGAACACGACCTCGTCGAACCCGCCGACCTGCAGGAACGCCTCCCGGCGCACCACCGCGCCGCAGGCGATGAAGCCCAGGACCGGGCGTCCGGGGACACCGTCCGGTGGCAGCGGCGACTCGGACATCTCCGCACACACCGGGTCAAGGCGCTGCTCGGGTCCGACGAGGATCCGGGCGGCGACGAGGCCGAGCCGGGGGTGCCCGTCGAACAGCTGCTCGGCGCGCCGCAGCCCGGCTGGGTCCCACCACGAGTCGTCGTCGGCGAACGCGACGTACGGCGTTTGCGCCAGCTCCACGCCGATGTTGCGCGCCGGCGCACCGAGGTTGTGCGCCAGCCGGACCACCCGCACCTGCGGGAGCCGGTCGGCGACCGCCTCCGCCGTGCCGTCGGTGGAGGCGTTGTCGACCAGGATCACCGGCGCGTCGTGCCGGGGCAGGGTCGTGAGGAGGTCGTCGCGTCGGTTGCGGCTGATCACCACCACCGTGACGCGGCCGGGCCGGTCGGCACCCACGCGCAGGCGGTTACCCGGTGCGGCCGATGCATGCATCTCTTCACAAGGGGAACCGTTCGCGCCATGCGAGCGACCCGATGCGGCCGAGTGTCCCGATGCGCTTGAGCGTGATCGGTACCGGCTACCTCGGTGCCACGCACGCCGCCTGCCTCGCCGCCTGCGGCCACGAGGTCGTCGGCGTGGACGCCGACGCGGAGCGCATCCGGCTGCTGGCGGCCGGGCGGGCGCCGTTCCACGAGCCGGGTCTCGACGAGCTGCTCTCGGCGCACGTGGTATCGGGCCGGCTGGCGTTCGACACGTCGTACGCCCGCGCCGCTGCGCACGCTGACGTGCACTTCCTCTGCGTCGGCACCCCGCAGCGCCCGGGTGGGCACGCGGCGGACCTGTCCTGCCTGGACGCCGCGGTGGCGGAGCTGGCGCCGCTACTGACCCGGCGCTGTCTGGTCGTCGGCAAGTCGACGGTGCCGGTGGGCACCGCCGCGGCGTTGCGGGACCGGCTGCGGCGGCTCGCGCCCGCCGGCTGCGGTGTCGAGGTGGCGTGGAACCCGGAGTTCCTGCGGGAGGGGTTCGCGGTAGCGGACTCGTTGCGGCCGGACCGGCTGGTGTTCGGCGTGGAGAGCGACCAGGCGCACGAGACGCTCACGCAGCTCTACGCACCGCTGCTGAGGGCCGGGGTGCCGGCGATCCGCACCGACCTGGCCACCGCCGAGCTGGCCAAGGCGTCGGCCAACGTGATGCTGGCGGCGCGGCTGTCGCTGGTGAACACGCTGGCGCGGGTCTGCGAGGTCAGCGGCGCCGACATCGCCGACCTGGTGGAGATCCTCGGCCACGACGACCGCATCGGCCACGCCTTCCTCACGCCCGGCATCGGGTTCGGCGGGGGCTGCCTGCCCAAGGACACCCGCGCGTTCGTCGCGCGCGCCGAGGAGCTCGGCGTCGGTGCGGCGATGGACCTGCTGCGCGAGGTCGACGCGGTGAACATGCGGCAGCGGTCGCGCGCGGTCGACCTGGCCGCGCAGCTGCTCGGCGGCGCGGTCCCCGGCCGGCGGATCGCCGTGCTCGGTGCGGCGTTCAAGCCGGGGTCGGACGACGTACGAGACTCACCGGCGCTCGACGTGGCCGGCACGTTGCGGACGCTGGGGGCGCAGGTCTGCGTGTACGACCCGCGCGCCGGCGGCAGCGCGCGGCGGGTCCGGCCGGACCTCGAGTACGTCGACGACCTGCGGTCGGCGTGTGCCGGGGCGGACCTGGTCATGGTGCTGACGGACTGGGAGGAGTTCGGCAGCGCCGACCCGGTGTCGCTGGCCTCGGTGGTGCGCCGGCCGCAGGTGTTCGACGGCCGGCTGGCGCTGGACGCCGAGAAGTGGGAGGCGGCGGGCTGGCGCTACCACGCGTTCGGCCGCGGGCAGCGCTGAACGCCCAACAGTGGGGAGGTCAGGTGGCCACGCCGTTGCGGGTGCTGCTGTGGCACGTGCACGGGTCGTGGACCACCGCGTTCGTGCAGGGCCGGCACGAGTACGTCGTACCGGTGACCCCGGAACGGGGGCCGGACGGGTTGGGGCGGGCGTGCACGTGGACGTGGCCGCGGTCGGTGGTCGAGGTCGCGCCGGAGCAACTGCGCGACAC
This sequence comes from Actinomycetota bacterium, assembly GCA_030773435.1. Classification (GTDB taxonomy): domain Bacteria; phylum Actinomycetota; class Actinomycetes; order Propionibacteriales; family Nocardioidaceae; genus JALYMZ01. Next base: position 3,607 of record JALYMZ010000364.1, read on the forward strand.
CGACGTCGACGTGGTCGTGCTGCAGCGGCCGCACGAGCCGGAGCTGGCGAGCCGCTGGTTGGGGCGGCGCCCCGGGCGGGACGTGCCGGCGGTCTACCTGGAGCACAACACCCCGGGCGGCGACGTGCCCACGACCCGGCACTCGATGGCCGACCAGCGTGCGGTGCCGGTGGTGCACGTCACCCACTTCAACGCGCTGTTCTGGGACACCGGCGGTGCGGAGACCAGGGTGATCGAGCACGGCATCGTCGACCCCGGCCACCGCTATCGCGGCGACTGGCCGCGCGCCGCGGTGGTGGTGAACGACCCGGTGCGCCGCGGCCGGGCGGTGGGGGCGGACCTGCTGCCACAGCTGGCCCGGGCCGCGCCGCTGGACGTGTTCGGCATGAACGTGCACGCGCTGCGCAAGCAGCTGGACCTGCCGCACGAGCGGCTGTGGACGTTCGAGGACCTGCCGCAGCAGCGGATGCACGCGGAGCTGGCCCGGCGCCGGGTGTACGTGCACACCGCACGCTGGACGTCGTTGGGCCTGTCGCTGCTGGAGGCGATGCAGCTGGGGATGCCGGTCGTCGCGCTGGCGACCACCGAGGTCGTGATGGCGGTGCCGCCGGCCGCCGGGGTCGTGTCGACCCGGGTGGCGGACCTGGAGGCGGCCGTCCGGCGCTTCGTCGCCGACCCGACCGCGGCGCAGGCCGCCGGCGCGGCGGCGCGGGAGGCGGCGCTGTCCCGCTACGGGTTGCGCCGCTTCCTCGACGACTGGGATGCCCTGCTGGCCGACCTGAGCAGTCGCACCGGGTGCCGGAGCAGCTCACGGGCCACGTGAGCCGCGGAATCGCGCATCCGGGTGGCCGAGACGTGCAGGTGCTGGGCCGGGCGGTCCGCGGCGTCGTCGAGGAGTGCGGTGAGCGCGTCCAGGGCGGCGTCGACCAGGTCGTCCGGGTGCGGCTCGTCCGGTGCCGCGGTGTCCGCGGGCCACACCGGCAGCAGGTCGTCCAGCGATCCGACCACGTCGTACCCCGCGCGAGCGAGCCTCGCAACGATGTCCGCGGACTGCTCGGCCACCCACGACCGCAATTGCGGCGGCACCTCGACCCGCGGAGTCGACTGGCGGCGGGCCAGGACGCCCTCGGCGAGGTGGCGTTTGACCAGCTGCTCCCGCCGCGGCCAGTCGAAGCGGTCGGCGAGACGCTGGTTGAGCCGGCGCAGCAGCTCGGCCTCGGCGAGCCCCAGTGACACGTTGCGGCGGGCCACCTCGGTGTCGCACCGGACCCGGTCGAGGTCGCACGCGCGGCTGAAGCGTCGCCACAGCTCGTCCGGCGGCGCGCTGGCGCTGCGGGCCGGAACGGTCACCACGTGGATGCGTTCGGGCGGTGCCACGCTGCTCCACCGCCGTAGCACGGCGGCGATGTCCTGCCCGCGCCAGAACCCGCGGCCCTCGGCCCGCTCCCGGGGACGGGCCAGCCGCTTCAGGTAGCGCCGGAAAGGAATCGCGCGGCCGTTCTTGACCGTCTCCTGCCACATCGCCGGAATCTGCCGGCCCAGGTCGCGGGCGGTCAGCACCACGTGCAGCTCCCGGCCGTGCACCGACGCCGCGGCGCGGGCAATCTGCTCCTCGGTGGAGCCGGCCAGCATCTCGTGGGACACCACCACGCTGCGGCCGGACCAGCGCGCGATGTCCGCGGCGAGCCGGTCCCAGGCCCCGGGCACCGCGGGATGGGTGTGCCCCCCGAAGGCGATGCCGCGCAGGTCCTGCGCGGCGTAGAAGTGGGCGGTCATCCGGGGGCCCGGCAGCCCGACGCCGTCCGCCGCGAGCCGGCGGCGGTTGCCCTCCAGCACCGTCTGCAGGTACGTGGTGCCGGTCTTGGCCACCCCGACGTGCACGAAGGCCCGGCCGGGCGCCGACGCGGTCATGGTGCCCGAGGATAGAAGGGCCCTGCCTCTGGTTGTCCCAGCCGCGGCCGCGGGGGACGCTGGAGCGCATGCAGCGTGCGGGCGTGCTGGCCGGGGCACCGG
>JALYMZ010000365.1 GCA_030773435.1 Actinomycetota bacterium
GATCGCGATCCTGGCGCGCGGCCGGGCCGGGCTCGCGGGCGCCGAGACGCAGGCCAGTCGGCTCGGCGCGGACCGCGTGCTCCCGCTCCCGGTGGACGTCGCCGACACCGATGCGGTCGAGGCGGCCGCGCAGCGCGTCGAGGACGAGCTGGGCGCGATCGACGTCTGGGTGAACTGCGCGATGACGTCGGTGTTCGCGACCGTGCTGGACGTCCGACCGGAGGAGTACCGCCGGGTCATGGAGGTGATCTTTCTCGGCTACGTCAACGGCACCCAGAGCGCGCTGCGACGGATGCTGCCACGAGACCGGGGGGTGGTGGTGCAGGTCGGTTCCGCGTTGGCCTATCGCGGGATTCCCGCCCAGTCGGCGTACTGCGCGGCCAAGCACGCCATCCAGGGCTTCGACGACTCGCTGCGCGCCGAGCTGTACAGCATGGGCAGCGCGGTCACCGTGTCGGCGGTGCAGATGCCGGCGCTCAACACCCCGCAGTTCGGGTGGGTCCGCACCCGGCTGCCGAAGCATCCGCAACCCGTGCCGCCGATCTACCAGCCGGAAGTCGCAGCCCGAGCGGTGCTGTGGGCCGCCGACCACCGCCCGCGCGAGATCGACGTCGGCGCCTCCACCATCGCCACCCGGCTGGCCAACAAGGTCGCGCCGGGGCTGCTCGACCGCTACCTCGGCCGCAGCGGCATCGAGAGCCAGCAGACCGACGAACCGATTGACCTCGACCGCTGGCGGGACAACCTGTACGAGCCGGCCGACGACGACGTCGACCACGGTGCCCACGGCATCTTCGACGACCGGGCGCATGCCTCGAGCGCCGCGCTGTGGGGGGTCACCCATAAGCCGGCGCTGGCTGCTGCGGCGGTGGGGCTTGGTGTGGTGGCGGCCGCGGTCGCGCGCAGGTCCTGAGGTCAGGAAGGACGTCGTGCCGGACGGTCGAGGCGCGTAGCGGTGTCGGCGGCGGACGGTGACCACCGCAGCTCATTCCGCTAGGTGGCGGGCTCGTCCCTCCTCGGGGTCCTGCCAGGCAGGCGCCTCCGCCGGTGTGTCGAACTGGCGCGCAAGGACCACGTCGGTGGAGGAGTGCGCGAGGATCGACAGGACGATGACCAGCGCGGTCAGGTGGTACAGCTCGTCGGCGGCGGCGATGCCGGACTCCAGCACGATCAGGCCGTAGACCACGGAGGCGAACCCCTTCGGCCCGAACCACATGGCCGCGAGCTGCTCGCGGGCGGACAGCTTGGAGCCGAGGAACGCCGTCAGCAGCGCGAGAGGCCGCGCGGCCACCAGGGCGAGTACGGCGAAGACCCAGCCGGCCAGCGAGATCTCGTCGAACAGGAACGTCGGCGTGATGAGTGCGCCGAAGACCAGGATCGCCGCCAGCTTGAGCAGCTCGGTCACGAGCTCGCCGAACTGCTCGAACTCCTCCCGGAAGACCGAGCCGCTGGTGGCCACCGTGACACCGGCCGCGAAGGCGCCGAGGAACAGGTTGGCGTGGGTCGCCTGGCAGATCGCCAGCACCAGCAGCCCGATGGAGACCGCCAGCAGCGGCTGGTGGGCCGGCACGGCCGCGAAGACGGACAGCCGTTCCAGCCGCAGCACGACGTACGGCACGACGACCCCGACGGCCACGCCGAGCGCGATCTCCTCGGCCAGCTCCCAGCCGCTGGTGTCCGTGCCGCCGGCGAGCGCGAGCAGCGCGAGGACGATCGGCAGCGCCAGCCCGTCGTTGACCCCGGACTCGACGTTGAGCAGGTGCCGGAGCCGGCCGGGCACCTCCGAGCGGCCGACGATGGCCGCGGCGAACACGGGGTCGGTGGGGGCGAGCACCGCGCCGAGCAGGAGCGACTCCAGCCAGGGCAGCCCGACGACGACGTGCGCGAGCACGGCGGTGATCCCCAGCGTCAGCGGGAAGCCGAGCGCGAGGGCCCGTCCGGGCAGCCGCCAGGCTGCGCGCAGGTCGGCCAGCCCGACCCGCATGCCGTCGGTGAAGAGGACGGAGAACAACGCCAGCTCGGCCAGCCGACCCACCAGCGGATCCCCGGGCCGCACCTGCAGGACGTCGGTGACCCCCGGCCCGAGCAGGAACCCCCCGACGAGGAACAGCACCGCCGTGGAGAGCACCGTCCGCTGTGCCCGTTCGGATACGAGCACGGCGACGACGAGCAGCGCAGCGAAACACAGCAGCACCGGCACGGACACGCGGCACCTCCCGCCGACGGTCTCGAGTCACCCAGCATGCCCGGTCGGGAGCCTCGGTTGCGGGCGTGGCGGCGTGGGTACGCCCGCCGGCATGGCCGGCGCGCTGCCGAATGCGATCGTCATCGGTGCCATGAAGTGCGGCACGACCGCACTGCACCGCTACTTGCACGCGCACCCGATGGTTCGCATGGCCAGCGGCAAGGAGGTCAACTTCTTCTTCGGCGACGACGCACCTGTCAGCGCGGACTCCGGGCAGTGGTGGCGCGAGGGGCAGTGGCATCGCGGCGTGCCGTGGTACGCGTCGCTGTTCGACCGGCGGGCCCCGGTGCGCGGGGAGACCTCACCGGGCTACACGTCACCGGACCACCCCGGGGTGGCGGCGCGGATGCGTGCCGTCGTACCCGAGGTTCGGTTGCTCTTTCTCGTCCGTGACCCGTTCGCGCGGGCGGTCTCGCAGTACCTGCACCACCGCCGCGAGGGCTCCGAGCACCGACCGGCCGCTGCGGCCATCCTCGACGCGACCAGCCAGTACGTCGCCCGGAGTCGCTACCACGAGCGGCTGCTGCCGTTCCTCCGGTGCTTTGCGCCGGCGCAGATCCTCGTCGTCGTCCAGGAGCGGCTGCTGACCAGCCGGCGCCACCAGCTGCGCCGGGTGTACGCGCACGTCGGCGCCGACCCGGACTGGTGGGGCCGCGACGTGGAACGACGCTGGCACGTCGGTGGCCCGCATCCCGAACTGGACCGGCGGCTGCGGGCCGCTGTCATCGAGCGCATCC
>JALYMZ010000366.1 GCA_030773435.1 Actinomycetota bacterium
GCGCGGTACTGCAGCAGCCGCGCGAACAGCAGGTCGCGGGCCTCGAGGTGGGCGACGTCGTCGTCGTCCTCGATCTCGCCCTGTGGCAGCAGCCGGGCCGACTTGAGGTCGAGCAGCGTGGCGGCGACCACGAGGAACTCCGTGGTCTCCTCGAGGTCGGCGGTCGCGCCGCCGGCGTCGACGTAGGCGAGGAACTCGTCGGTGACCTGCGAGAGCGCGACCTCGGTGACGTCGAGCTCGTGCTTGGCGATCAGTGTGAGGAGCAGGTCGAACGGGCCCTCGAAGTTGTCCAGGCGCACCGCGAACCCGGTGTGCGGTTCGCCGCGGCCGCCGGCACGCGGGCCGGGACGCGCGGCGAGCGCCGTCTGCGTCACGACGTCCGCAACCGGCGCACCAGCTCGCCGTCGAGGCCGTGCGCGTCCAGGTCGGCCAAGGCCATCGCGACCGCGGCCCGGACCAGCCGGCCCCGGTCGACCGGCCCGCCCACGACACGGCGCAGCACCAGCCGCGCGCTCTCGATGGCCAGCAGCTCCTCGACGGTGACGTAGACGGTCATCTTCTCGTCGTGGCGCACCCGGCCGCTGGGGGTGCGGGCAGCCGGCGGCGCGGTCTCCGGTGGTGCGTCGTGCAGGCCTTCGTCGTACGACGAGGTCGTCCGGAACAGCTCGTCGGCACCGGGAAGCCTCACTCGTCGGGACAACGCGCGAGCACCTCCCGGGCGAGCTGGCGGTACGACTCGGCACCGGCCGAGGCCGTCGCGTAGCTGGTGATCGGCTCCCCGGCGACGGTGGAGTCGGAGAACTTCACCGTGCGCCTGATCACCGTGTGGAAGACCGTATCTCCCCACGCGTCGACGAGCCGCTGCAGCACCTCGCGACCGTGCAGCGTACGGCTGTCGAACATCGTGCCGAGCAGCCCGTCGATGCGCAGCCGCGGGTTGAGCCGCTGCGACACCTTGTCGATGGTGTGCTTGAGCAGCGCGACGCCGCGCAGCGCGAAGTACTCGCACTCCAGCGGCACGATGACGCCGTCGGCGGCGGTGAGGGCGTTGATGGTGAGCAGCCCGAGAGAGGGCTGGCAGTCGATGAGGACGACGTCGTAGTGCTCCCGCACCGGCGTCAGCACCCGGGCCAGGGTCTGCTCCCGCGCCACCTCGCCCACCAGCTGCACCTCGGCCGCCGACAGGTCGATGTTGGAGGGCAGCAGGTCGAGACCGGCGACGTGGGTGGGCCGGATGACCTGGCGCACGTCGACGTCGGAGGCCATCAGCAGGTCGTAGACGGTCAGGTCCAGCTGGTGCGGGTTGAGGCCGAGGCCGACAGACAGCGATCCTTGAGGGTCGAAGTCGACGAGCAGGACGCGACGGCCGTACTCCGCCAGCGCGGCGCCGAGGTTGATCGCCGTGGTGGTCTTGCCGACCCCGCCCTTCTGGTTGCACATGGCGATGACCCGGGCCGGCCCGTGGGAGAACACTGGCCGCGGCTCCGGCAGGTCCGGCAGCGGCCGGCCGGTGGGGCCGACGGGCGGGGCCGGCGCCGGGGGCGGCGTCATCACGCTGACCCGCGCCGACTCCTGCGGCGCTTGCTCACCGCGGTGCTCGGTCGGCGGCGGCGGTGCGGGGACCCGCGCCCGTGGAGGCATCACCGCTGCGGAGGAGTCGATGAATTCGTTCACAGCCCGCCTCATCTCTGCACCGTTTTCCGTCCGGCCGTGGCCGCGCCGTACATGCCAAACCCTTCCACGGGAGGAGGGCAAACCCCGGGAGCAACGCCCGGCGTGCCGCCGGTTCCGCGCGCCGGTCCACCTCAGCCGAGCGCCCGCGGATGCGCGGCGGCGTACACCTCGCGCAGGCTGTCGATGGTCACCAGCGTGTAGACCTGTGTCGTCGTCACCGAGGCGTGGCCGAGCAGCTCCTGCACCACACGGACGTCGGCGCCGCCGTCGAGAAGATGGGTGGCGAAGGAGTGCCGCAGGGTATGGGGGGAGACCTCGGCGCGCACCCCGGCGCGGGTGGCCGCGGCGCGCAGCACCGCCCACGCGCTCTGCCGCGACAGCCGGCCGCCGCGGGCGTTGAGGAACAGCGCGGACAGCCCCCGCCCGTTGCCGTTGAGCTGCGGGCGGGCGCGCACGAGGTACGCCGTGAGCGCCGCACGGGCGTAGGAGCCGAGCGGCACGACCCGCTGCTTGCCGCCCTTGCCGAGCAGCCGCACCTCACCGCCGTCGGGATCCGCCTCCAGGTCGACGTCGTCCACGTCCAGACCCACCGCCTCGGAGATCCGCGCTCCGGTGCCGTACAGCAGCTCCAGCAGCGCCTGGTCGCGCAGCGCCAGCGTCGTACCTGGTGACCCGGCGGCGGTGAGGATGCGTTCGACGTCGTCCACCGGCAGTGCCTTGGGCAGCCGCTTCGCCGGTGCCGGCGGCCTCACCTCTGCTGCGGGGTCGGTGCCCGTCAGACCCTCGCGCAGCGCGAACCGGTGCAGCCCGCGCACCGCGACGACGGCCCGGGCGGCGCTGCCGGCACCCAGCGGAGGATGCTCGTCGTCCCCCTCACGCAGCCGGGCGAGGAACTCGCTGACCGCGCCCGGCTTGACGTCGGCGAGTGCGTCGACGCCACGGTCGGTGAGGAAGGCGGTGTAGCGGCGCAGGTCGCGGCGGTACGCCGACACGGTGTTGTCGGCGAGTCCCCGTTCGACCACCAGGTGGTCGAGGTAGGCGCGGACCGCGCGCTGCAGGGCTGTCGGGCTGCCCACTCAGGACAGTGCCTCCTCGAGCTCCACGTGCGGCAGCCCGTGCGCGGCCGCCACCGGCTCGTTCGTCAGCGCCCCGGCGTGGGTGTTCAGGCCCAGCGCGAGGCTGTGGTCGTCGCGCAGCGCCTGCTGCCAGCCCTTGTCGGCCAGCGCCACCGCGTACGGCAGGGTGACGTTGGTCAACGCGTACGTCGAGGTGTGCGGCACTGCCCCGGGCATGTTCGCGACGCAGTAGAACACCGTGTCGTGGACCCGGTACGTCGGCTCGGCGTGCGTGGTGGGCCGGGAGTCGGCGAAGCAGCCGCCCTGGTCGATGGAGATGTCGACGAGCACCGCCCCCGGCTTCATCCGCGACACCAGCTCGGTGGACACCAGCGTGGGCGCCTTCGCGCCCGGCACCAGCACGGCGCCGATCACCAGGTCGGCGTCGACCACCGCCCGCTCGATCTCGAACCGGTTCGACGCCACGGTCTGCAGGTGGCCCTGGTAGATGCGGTCGGCCTGCCGCAGCCGGTCGATGTTCTTGTCCAGCAACAGCACCTCGGCCTGCATGCCGAGGGCGATCGCGGCGGCGTTCATCCCGGACACGCCGGCGCCGATGACGACGACCTTGGCGGCGTGGACGCCGCTGACACCGCCCATGAGCACGCCGCGTCCCCCGCCGGAACGCATGAGGTGGTAGGCGCCGGCCTGCGGCGCCAGCCGTCCGGCGACCTCGCTCATCGGGGCCAGCAGCGGCAGCGCCTTGTCCGGCGTCTGCACGGTCTCGTAGGCGATCCCGGTGACCTTGCGCTCCAGCAGCGCGTCGGTGCACGGTCGTGACGCGGCGAGGTGCAGGTAGGTGAACAGCACCTGCCCGGCCCGCATCCGGGAGTACTCACTCTCCACCGGCTCCTTGACCTTCAGCACCAGGTCGCCGGCGTCCCAGACGTCGTCCGCCTCGGGCAGCACGGTGGCACCCGCGGCCACGAACTCCGCGTCGGGAATCGACGAGCCGAGCCCGGCATCGGCCTCGACGTACACCTGGTGGCCGTGTGCGGTCAGCTCGTGCACGCCGGAGGGGGTGATGGCGACCCGGTATTCGTGGTTCTTGACTTCCTTCGGCACCCCGATGCGCATGCGGAGGTCCTCCCTGGTGACCGGCCTGGTCGCCGGTGGACGCCGGGCGGCGCCGGGCTGAGTGTAGACCCGCGGGTGCCGTGGGTCAGTGCCGGAGCAGGCCGTCGCGGGTCGGCCAGGGGGCTCCCGCGGGTCGCCCGAGCGGCGCACGCTCCGCGCCGGTCTGGGACTGCGCCGTGGCACGGTGGCGTGCGGTCCAGCAGGCGAGGACACCGAGGGCCAGCAGCGCGTCCTGGACCGTCCCCGCCAGCACCCCGTCGACCACCCGCTGCAGCGGCACCCAGACCACGTCCATGTCGGCCTCCTCGTGCTCGGCGGGAAACCGGTGCTCCTCGGGCACCACGTCCAGCTGCTCGGCGAGGTAGATCCGTACCGCCTCGGTGGACGATCCCGGCGAGGCGAGGTAGTCGACCAGCACCCGCCAGCGCGCCGCGGTCACGTGTCCCTCCTCGTAGAGCTCGCGCTGGGCAGTGGTGAGCGGGTCCTCGTCGGGGACGTCGAGGAGACCGGCCGGCGCCTGCAGCAGCCGCTGCCCGACCGCGTGCCGGTACTGGCGCACCAGCAGCATCCGGTCGTCCTCGTCGAGGGCGACGATCCCGACGGCGCCGGGATGGACCACGGCCTCCCGGAGCAGCCGGGAGCCGTCCGGCGCCGCCACCTCGTCCACGCGCAGGCTGAGCACTGCGCCGCGGTGCGTGACGGTGCGTCGGCGGACCGGCCAGCGCTCCGGCTGGTCGGCGGGGTTCCCCGAGGCCACGGGCAGCAGAGTGCCGGCG
>JALYMZ010000367.1 GCA_030773435.1 Actinomycetota bacterium
GCTGGCGGTCACCGCAGTCGGTGAGGACGTGGCCGAGGCGCGGCGCCGGGCGTACGCCGGCGTCGAGCGGATCCGCATCGACGGCGCCCACTACCGCACCGACATCGCCGCGGCCGCCGCGGCCTCTCCGCGCGTGGTCCGATAACCGGTCGACTCGGCGCGGCCACGCGGGCCACAGTGGGTCATGCACTGGGCGTTCACCGCCGACGTCCACACCTATGCGGCGCGGGTGTGGGATCTGCTGGCGGCCCGGCCGGTGGAGAACACGATCGCGCTGACGGTGATCGACGAGCTGCGTACGGGCCGCTGGTGGCCAGCGGCAGCGCCGCTGCTCGGATGGTACGGCGACGCGCGGGTGTCCGGCGCGGTGCTGATGACGCCGCCGTTCCCGCTGCTGCTCGCTGTCGTGCCGGACGACGCCCTGCCGGCGCTGCTTCGCGCTCTCCGCGATTCTGTGGTGCCTGGTGTGACCGGGGAGTCGACGCTGGTCGACGCGTTCGCCGGGGCCTGGTGCGATGCCGACAGCGGTTCGCCGGCACCCGCGGTGCGCCGCCGAGAGCGGCTGTACGCTCTTGCGGCGCTGGAGCCACCGCCGCCTCCCCGCGGTCGCCCTCGCCGGGCGACGTCTCACGACTTCGCGCTAGCAGCACGCTGGAGCAGCCAGTTCCAAGCCGAGGTGGGATCCGTCGCCACGGACGTGGACGCCTACGTGTCCGGCGTCATCGAGACCAGCTGCTGTGGCTGTGGGAAGACGCCGGCGGTGATCCGGTGTCGCTTGCGGCGCGGCGGCGGCCGGCAGCTGGCACGGCTCGCATCGGACCGGTGTACACCCCGCCGCGGCATCGGGCTGCGGGTTCGGTACGGCGGTCACCGCTGCATGTACGGCCGACGCGCTGGATCTCGGCGCGGCCCGCGTCGTACCTGTTCACCGACCTGGCGAACCCGACGTCGAACAGCATCTACCACCGGATCGGCTACCGGCCGGTGCGCGACCACCAGACCGTCCGCTTCGAGGCGTAGCGGCGCCGGCCGGGATCCGTCAGAGCTGCAGATGCAGCCGAACGGCGTCGTCGACCTCGGCCAGCAAGGACGCCGGGAGCCGGCCCAGAACGGGGCCCGAGCCGCTCCACCGCGACGGAGCGGACCTGCTCGGCCTGGGCCTTCGACGCGCCGCGAAGCCCGGTCACCTCTCCAAGCACCTCCGGTACGACTACGCGTGCTGCTGCAACAATGGCGGCTGTGACCGCGAACGTGCTGGCGAGCCGGTACGCGGCCGACGACCTGGTCGCGATCTGGTCACCGGAGCGCAAGGTCGTCCTCGAGCGGCAGCTGTGGATCGCCGTACTCAAGGCCCAGCGCGACCTCGGCGTGGACGTACCCGACGGCGTGGTCGAGGCGTACGAGAAGGTCGTCGACCACGTCGAGCTTGACTCGATCGCGGCGCGCGAGCGCGTCACCCGGCACGACGTAAAGGCCCGTATCGAGGAGTTCTGCGCGCTGGCCGGGCACGAGCAGGTCCACCAGGGCATGACCAGCCGCGACCTCACCGAGAACGTCGAGCAGCTGCAGGTCCGGGCCTCCATGGCACTGGTCCGCGACCGCGCGGTGGCCGCGCTGACCAGGCTGGCGCGGCTCGCCGTCGAGCACCAGACCCTGGTCGTCGCCGGACGCTCGCACAACGTCGCCGCGCAGGCGACGACGCTCGGTAAGCGGTTCGCCAGCGCCGCCGAGGAGCTCCTCGTCGCGTTCGAGCGGCTCGAGGGGCTGCTGCAGCGCTACCCGCTGCGGGGGATCAAGGGCCCGGTCGGCACCGCCCAGGACCAGCTCGACCTGCTCGGCGGCGACCCCGGGCGGCTCGCCGCGCTGGAGCAGCGGGTGGCGCGCCATCTCGGCTTCGACCGGGTGCTGACCAGCGTCGGCCAGGTCTACCCCCGCTCGCTGGATCTGGACGTGGTGTCCACGCTGGTGCAGGTTGTCGCTGGCCCGTCCAGCCTCGCGACCACCATCCGGCTGATGGCGGGGCTCGAGCTGGTCACCGAGGGCTTCGCGCCCGGCCAGGTGGGCTCGAGCGCGATGCCGCACAAGATGAACGCGCGCTCCTGCGAGCGGGTCACCGGGCTGGCGGTGGTGCTGCGCGGCCACCTGGCGATGGTTGCCGAGCTGGCCGGACAGCAGTGGAACGAGGGCGACGTGTCCTGCTCCGTCGTACGCCGGGTCGCGCTGCCGGACGCGTTCTTCGCCACCGACGGGCTGTTCCAGACCTTCCTGACCGTCCTCGACGAGCTCGGCGCGTTCCCGGCGGTCGCGCACCGCGAGCTCGACCGCTACCTGCCGTTCCTCGCGACCACCAAGGTGCTGACCGCTGCGGTGCGCCGCGGCGTGGGCCGGGAGACCGCGCACGAGGCGATCCGGGAGCACGCGGTCGCCGTCGCTCTCGCCCAGCGCGAGCAGGGCGCCAGCCGCAACGACCTGCTGGACCGGCTCGCGGACGACCCGCGGCTCCGGCTGAGCCGAGATGAGGTGGAGGCGTTGGTGGCCGAGCCGCTGGAGTTCACCGGTGCGGCGGTGGCGCAGGTCGACGAGGTAGTACGCCGCGTCGAGGCGGTCGCCGCTCGGCATCCCGAGGCCGCGGCGTACGTCCCGGCCCCCATCCTCTGACCGACGCTCGGCCGCCGCATGGAGACCCGCGGCGGAGGGAACGACGACCGCATGAGCGAGCCCGAGCTGAGCAAGTCGACCAAGGCCACCCCGCAGCAGGTGTGGGCGGTCCTCGAGGACGGTTACCGCTACCCGGAGTGGGTCAAGGGCACCAAGGAGATCCGTGACGTGGAAGCGGGGTGGCCGGCGCCGGGCACGTCGCTCCACTACACCGCGGGGATCGGCCCGCTGGTGAAGAAGGACCGCACCACCTCCCGGGAGATGGTTCGCGACCGCTACCTGGAGCTGGAGGCGGTGGCGTGGCCGTTCGGGTCGGCGCGGATCGCGCTGACCCTGGATCCGGAGGACGGCGGCACGACCGTGCGGATGCAGGAGCACCCGCTGCGGGGAATCGGCCGGGTCGTACACACCACGCTGACCAAGGTCGGCTTCGCGCTGCGCATCCGGGTGATGCTGGACGACCTCGTCCGGCTCGCCGAGGCCGAACCGTCGCCCCCGTCCCCGCGCTGAGGATCCGGCACGTCCGCCGAGTTGTCAGCGAACCGTCGACCGGTTGTCGCGGCCGGCGACCTGACAGCTCGTCGGTCAGGACGGCTGCGGGCGACGCCGGCGCAGCCACCACGCACTCGCCAGCAGCGGTACGCCGACCGCGACCGGCATCCCGGCCAGCAGTCCGGCCGGCTCGTCTTGCGTGGTGGTGGTGGTGGTCGTCGAGTCGCCGGTGCTGCTGCGGCGCAGGTCCTCCGGGCGCAGCGGCTTCACCGACCGGTCCAGGCCGGCGAACCGGTACACGTCGAAGCCGCGAGTCAGATCGTTGCCGTAGCCGAAGAACGACCCGTCCCGGGCGATCCGGTTCGTCTTGAACGACCAGGTGTCGGAGTCGGGGAACACGTAGTTGCCGACCTCGCGCATGCCGACGCCGTCGCCGATCGCCACCTCGGTGGACGAGCCCTCCACGGTGGCGAGCCCGGAGATGTCCAGCACCCGCACGCCCTGGCCGTACCACGCGATGGTCAGCATCTGCTGGTCGGGGTAGATCCGCAGAACGTGTGACGTGCAGGTGGTGCCGGCCTGCGGCGCGACCACCGGGATGAACCAGGTGCCGAGCTTTTCGGGGCGTCGCTCGAGGTCACCGGTGATGTCGTAGACGTGCAGCCCGCCGCCGGGGCACTCGGCGCTGCCCACGGCGCCGGCCCGCTCGTCGGTGACGACGAGGATGTCGCGCTTGCTGCCGTCCGGCCGGGTGAGCGTGACCGGGTCGGCCTGGTGCGCCAGGTTGATGGCCGGGTCGACGATCTGGCCGATGATCCGCGGGTTCGCCGGGTCGGTGGTGTCGAGCACGAGGGTCTGCGACAGCGCCGCGGAGTACGCGCGGGTCCCGTCCGCGTTGAAGGTGATGTCGTGCGACTCCGAGCCCAGTGACGTCGGCACGAACGGGGTCGGGAAGTCCTGCACCTTGCGCGGCGCCTCCGGGTTCGACACGTCGTAGATGGTGATCGTCGGCTGGGTGCTGGTGATCAGGTCGGAGTTGGAGTTGTACAGGTAGCGGCCGCTGGGGTGGATCGTCATGTTGTGCGACCCGCGCGGCACTGGCGCGAAGCTGACCGTGGTGGGCCGGGTCGGCTCGGTGAGATCGACGATGACGGTGCCGGACGCCGAGGAGGTCAGGCCGAGGTCCTTGGCGCACTGCGACGCCGCGCCGGTGGTGCCGAACGTGCCGTCCGCGGTGTACGACGCGAGGATCCGCCGGCCGTTCTTCCACACCTGGATGTCGCCCTGCGTGACGTCGCAGTCGTAGACGGCGGCGATCCGCGGCTGGGTCGGGTTGGTGATGTCGACGATCTGCATGCCCTTGCGCAGCGTGCCGGCCAGCGCGTACTCGCGGCGGCCGACCTTGAGGAACTCGATGTCGGAGCCCTTCTGGGCGCGGCCGCTGCCGTCGTACTGCAGGTTCGCGACCGGGGACATCCGCGTGCCGGCGCCGGACGTGGCGACCAGCTCGCCGCGCGTGGCCGACGGCAGGTCGCCGTCGCTCTCGTGCGCGGCCACCGGTGCAGCCGGCAACAGGGTGAGGGCGGCCGTGGCCGCGGCCCAGCCGAGGGTACGTCGCATCGTCAGGTGCCTCCGTCGTGGGAACAGCGTCGAGTGCTCAACGAGCCAAGCCCCGACCAGGTCACGCACGCGCCTGTGCCGGTACCTCCGAGGCGCGGGCGGCGTGATCGACATCACGCCGCGGCCGGGACCGAGAAGCCCGACATCAGCATCATCTGCATCATCGACGACTACTTCGCCCGCCGGATCTCCACGAACCCACGCCCGAACCCGCAGATCGAGCTGCTGAAGCGGCTGCTCAACAGCGAGCTGAAGGTCGTGTCGAGACGCAATGTGATCGCCGAGCGCCGCTTCTCCCGCTCCGCGCGCATCTGCTTGGCGAGCTCGACCACTTCCGCGATCACCTGGCAGCATCGATCGCCCCAGGGTTAGGCAACTTCTCCGTGCCAATGCACGGGCAAATTGCCTAAGGGCGCCCACACGGGGCACCGGATGGGGCTCCACGCCGCACCGCTCGCTGGGTCGGCCCAGGCGCGGCCGGATCAGCGCCGCGGCGGCGCGTCAGCGGCGGCGCAGCGGGCTGGCG
>JALYMZ010000368.1 GCA_030773435.1 Actinomycetota bacterium
GGCCCTCGGCGCCGACCTGGGCGGGAACGCGACGGCGATCGGGGCCAGCGCCAACGTCGTCGTGCTGGGGATCGCCAAGCGCCACGGCCACCCCATCTCGTTCTGGGAGTTCACCAAGTACGGCGCAGTGGTCGCCGTGGTGACGGTCGCCGTGTGCATGCCGTACCTCTGGCTGCGGTACCTGTGAGCGCGACCCGCGCGGTGGTGACGGTCCTGGTCGGCGCCGCGTTCGCGGTGCTGGCGTTCCTGGCGTGGACGTCCGGCGTGGACGCGTGGGACCGGCGCACCGCACCGGGCTGGGAGGTCGACGCCGCCGAGCTCGCCGTGCCGTCCCAGGTCTACGACCCGCCGCTGGTGCTCGACGACACCGCGCACAACGGCCCGCCCGGCCCGGTGGCGCTGGTGTTCCGTGGCCAGCGCTACCGGCACGGCCTCACCGGGACCGTCACCGCCCCGTGGATCGCGGTGTCGGCGGCCACCGGGGAGTACCGCGTAGTGGCGGCGTCGCACGTCCCCGCCGCGGGCGAGGGCGAGGTGACGGTGGCACCGGACGGCTCGGCCCTGGCCTGGCCGTGGGAGGGCGGGGTGGTCGTCTACGACACCAGTAGCGGAGAGGCACACGAGCTGGCGGGCGACGTCGCGACACCGCCGCGGCACCTGGTGTGGTCCCCGGACGGCCGGTGGCTGGCGTTCTCCGCCGACGGGGTGCGCGTGCTCGACACCGGCTCCGGGCGGGTCACCGCCGTACCGGATCTGCCGGAGCCGCTGGCGAGGCGGCTGACGTTCAGCACCGACGGCCGGTCGCTGGTGGCCGCCTCGACCGACGCGGTGACGGTGCTCGACTGGCGTACCGGTCGGCGACAGCGGTTCCCCGCGCTTCTGGGCCGGGTGGTCGACGTGCGTGGCGGCGCGGGCGACAAGGTGGCGACACTGTCCGCCGGCCGCTTCGCCAACCCGGTCCGGGTCGTCGACCCGCGGCCGCGAGGGGTACGCGTCGCCCGGGTGGCCGGGCGCGACCTGTCGGTGCGCGGTCTCGTCGGCTGGGTTGGCACGGATGCCGTGGCGGTCATCGGGCTGCGGCTGGAGACCGGACCGCTGATGGCGGTGTACGGGATGCCGGTGGACGGCGGCGCCCACGACCGGCTGGTCCTCCTGCCGGCTTCAGGCGGGACGAACTGGACCTCACCGGCGACCCTGTCGGTGGCCAGCGGCCTGCTCGACCGGGTGCGTGACGTCGAGGAACCGCAGTGGCCGTGGGACCCGCGGGCCAAACTCAGCGCCGTGACGCTGGCCACGATGTTCGTCCTCGGGTCCCTGCTGCTACGCCCGCCGCGTCAGCGCGGCCGGCGCCGGACGCACTAGGCGTCGTCGCCGGCCCGGCCCGACGACAGACCGGCCTTGATCTGGTCCATGACGGTGGAGTCCGCCAGCGTCGTGACGTCACCGACCTCCCGGTCCTCGGCGACGTCGCGCAGCAGCCGCCGCATGATCTTGCCCGAGCGGGTCTTCGGCAGCTCCGGCACCACCATGATCTGCCGCGGCTTCGCGATCGTGCCGATCTCCTTGGCCACGTGGCCGCGCAGCTCGGCCACCACCTGGGGACCGCCGTCACCGGCCTCCTCGCGCAGGATCACGAACGCGCACACCGCCTGCCCGGTCGTTTCATCGGTGGCGCCCACCACCGCGGCCTCGGCGACCTTGGGGTGTGACACCAGCGCGGACTCGATCTCGGTCGTCGACAACCGGTGGCCGGAGACGTTCATGACGTCATCCACCCGGCCCAGCAGCCAGATGTCGCCGTCCTCGTCCTTCTTCGCCCCGTCGCCGGCGAAGTAGCGGCCGGGGAACCGCGACCAGTAGGTGTCCTGGTAGCGCTGGTCGTCACCCCACAGCGTCCGCAGCATCGACGCCCACGGCTCGGTGAGCACCAGGTAACCGCCGGACCCGTTCGGCACCGGGTTGCCGGCGTTGTCGACGACGTCGGCGGAGACGCCGGGGATCGGGGTCATCGCCGACCCCGGCTTCGCCGCGGTGACGCCGGGCAGCGGGCTGATCATGATGGCCCCGGTCTCGGTCTGCCACCACGTGTCCACCACCGGAGTACGTCCGCCGCCGATGTTCTCGCGGTACCACACCCACGCTTCGGGGTTGATCGGCTCCCCGACCGACCCGAGCAGCCGCAGCGAGGACAGGTCGTGCTGCGCCGGGATCTCCTTGCCCCACTTCATGAAGGTCCGGATCGCGGTGGGGGCGGTGTAGAAGATCGTCGCCTTGTGCGTGGCGATGATCTCCCACCAACGGCCCTTGTGCGGGGTGTCGGGGGTGCCTTCGTACATCAGCGACGTGGTGCCGTTGGCGAGCGGCCCGTAGACGATGTAGGAGTGCCCGGTCACCCAGCCGATGTCGGCGGAGCACCAGTAGACGTCGCTCTCGGGCTTGAGGTCGAAGACCGCCCAGTGGGTGTAGGCGCAGCCGACGAGGTAGCCGCCGGTGGTGTGCAGGATGCCCTTGGGCTTGCCGGTCGTCCCGGAGGTGTACATGACGTACAGCGGGTGCTCGGCGTCGAACGCCTCCGGCTCGTGCTCGCTGCTCTGCTTGTCCACGAGGTCGTGCCACCACACGTCGACGCCGTCGTTCCAGGCGACGTCCTGTCCGGTACGACGTACCACGAGCACCGACCGCACGTCGGGGCAGGACTTCAGCGCGTCGTCGACGGCCGGCTTCAGCGCCGACGGGGCGCCGCGGCGGTAGCCGCCGTCGGCGGTGATCACGACGCGCGCGTCGCAGTCCTGGATCCGGTTGGACAACGCGTCGGCGGAAAACCCGCCGAACACCACGGTGTGGGGCGCGCCGATGCGCGCGCAGGCGAGCATCGCGACCACGGTCTCCGGAACCATCGGCAGGTAGATCGCCACCCGGTCGCCGGCCTGCACCCCCAGCTCGAGCAGCGCGTTGGCGGCTCGGCAGACCTCCTCCTTGAGGTCGGCGTAGGTCAGCGTGCGGGTGTCCCCGGGCTCGCCGACCCAGTGGAACGCCACCTTGTCGCCGCGGCCGGCCTCGACGTGCCGGTCGACGCAGTTGTACGCCGCGTTGAGCCGGCCACCGACGAACCACTTGGCGAACGGTGGGTTGCTCCAGTCCAGCACCTGGTCCCACGGCCGCGCCCAGGTCAGCCGCAGCGCCTGCTCGGCCCAGAACCCCAGCCGGTCGGCGTCCGCCCGGGCGTAGGCCTCGGCCGTCAGGTTCGCGGCTGCGGCGAGCTCGGGCGGTGGTTCGAACCGGCGGTTCTCGTGCAGCAGGTTCGACAGCGTCTGATCGGATCGGGTCTGCTCGGTCACGACATCTCCTCGACGTACTCAGCCCACGCTGGCGCGGGCGGTCGCCTCCGGGTCTCGACGCCCCCTGCGGTCACCCTATGCGGTGTACCGGGTGGTTGTGGATCCGTGCGCGGACGGAGCCCGTCGCGACCTCAGTGGTGTACGGCGACCTCCGCACCGGCACCGGTCAGCGACCGCACCTCCAGCTCGTCGTACTTCTGCTCGGCGGTGGCGTCCCGCGAGGTGATGGTGCCCAGCCAGCCGCAGAGGAAGCCCGCCGGGATCGAGATGATGCCGGGGTTGCTCAGCGGGAACACGGCCCAGTCGGAGTTGGGGAACAGCGCGGTGTCCGAGCCGGACACCACCGGCGAGAAGGTCACCAGGACCACGGCGAAGAGCAGGCCACCGTAGATGCTCCAGGTCGCGCCGCGGGTGTTGAAGCGCCGCCAGAACAGGTTGTAGATCAGCGACGGCAGGTTGGCCGACGCGGCCACGGCGAACGCCAGCGCCACCAGGAACGCGATGTTGAGGTTCTGGGCGAAGATCGACAGCAGGATGGCCACCGCTCCGATGCCGAACGCGGCGATGCGTGCCATCCGCAACTCCTGCTTCTCCGTCACGTCGCCCTTCTTGATCACGTTGGCGTACAGGTCGTGCGCCACCGACGACGCCGATGCCAGCGTCAGGCCGGCCACGACCGCGAGGATGGTGGCGAAGGCGACCGCCGAGATCAGCGCGAGCAGCACCGCGCCGCCGACCGTCCCCTCGCCCCCGCCGACCGCCTGAGCCAGCAGCGGGGAGGCGAGGTTTCCGCTGCTGTCCGCGACCGCGCTCCCCTCGCCGGTGTCCAGCAGCGCCGCCGCGCCGAAGCCCAGCGCCAGCGTCATCAGGTAGAACGAGCCGATCAGCCCGATCGCCCACAGCACCGAGGTCCGCGCGGCCTGCGAGGTGGGCACCGTGTAGAAACGGATGAGGATGTGCGGCAGGCCGGCGGTGCCGAGCACCAGCGCGAGCGCCAGCGAGATGAAGTCGATCTTGGCCAGCAGGTCGGTGCCGTAGCGCAGCCCCGGCTGCAGGAACGTCTCCTTGCCGGTGTTCTCCACTGCGCCGCCGAGCAGGTCGGACAGGTTGAAGCCGAACCGTGCCAGCACCAGGACGGTGATGAGCACGGTGCCGGTCATCAGCAGCACCGCCTTGACGATCTGCACCCAAGTGGTGCCCTTCATGCCGCCGACGGTCACGTAGAAGATCATCAGCGCGCCGACGACGACGATCGTGAGGTTCTTCAGCGTCCCGCTGTCGAAGCCGAGCAGCAGCGCGACCAGGGTGCCGGCGCCGACCATCTGCGCGAGCAGGTAGAAGATCGACACCACCACGGTCGACGTGGCCGCCGCCGTGCGCACCGGACGCTGCCGCATCCGGTAGGCGAGCTGGTCCGCCATCGTGTAGCGGCCGGAGTTGCGCAGCAGCTCGGCGACCAGCAGCAGTGCCACCAGCCACGCGACAAGGAATCCGATCGAGTACAGGAAGCCGTCGTACCCGTAGAGCGCGATCAGCCCGGAGATCCCGAGGAACGACGCCGCCGACATGTAGTCGCCGGAGATCGCCAGCCCGTTCTGGAACCCGCTGAAGGACCGCCCGCCGGAGTAGTAGTCGGTGGCGCCGAACGTCTGCCGGCTGGCCCACACCGTGATCCCGATCGTCAGTCCGACGACCGCGAGGAACAACACGCTGGTGATGACCTGCGAGCTCATCGGCGCACCTCCTCGTCGTACTCACGCTGCAGCCGACCGGCGATCGGGTCGAGCTCCTTGTTGGCGTGCCGCGAGTACAGCCAGGCGATGCCGAAGGTCGAGGCGAACTGCAGCAGGCCGAACACCAGCGCGACGTTGATGTTGCCGATCAGCCGCGTGCTCATGAAGTCGGTGGCAAAGCTGCTGGCCAGCACGTACAGCAGGTACCAGACCATGAACGCGATGGTCGCCGGGACGGCGAAGCCGTGGTACCGCCGGCGCAGCTCCTGGAAGTCGGCGGTGGCGTGGATGCGTTCGTAGACGTCGTGCTCCTTGGCTGAGGTCTTCTCGACCACGGCGTTCACCTCGCAAGGCAGGCGGGGACGGCTGCGGGGGCCAGTCCGGTGATGCCAGTCACCATACGGACGCAGGCGCGTGGCCGGACACCACCCGGACGCGGTCGTGCGCCGAGTGCGCGCCGGGTCTCGCCGTGCGGCCGGTGCCCGCTCGGTGAGCGGCGGGTGCGGTACGACGAGCGGTCAGGCGCGCCGGTAGGCGCGAGGAGCGGCGTCTCCGCGGTCGAGCTCGAGCTG
>JALYMZ010000369.1 GCA_030773435.1 Actinomycetota bacterium
GACCCGGTGTGGGTGGGCCCGGTCCGGCGGGTCCGACCGCAGCCGCCACTCGTCGCCGGACCGCCACGGCTGGACCGGCCGCCGGAGCAGCAGCGGGGCCGCGACCGATGAGCGCCGACATCACCCCACGGCTAGCCTCGGATCGCGGTCTGTACGGCATCTCGGTGGCCGCGGAGCTGACCGGCGTACAACCGCAGACCCTGCGCACCTACGAGGCGCGGGGGCTGCTCGAGCCGGCCCGCACCGACGGCGGCACCCGCCGCTACAGCGGTGACGACCTGGAGCGGATCCGGCGGATCAGCGTGCTGCTGGCGTCCGGGCTCAACCTTGCCGGCGTCCGCCGCGTGCTGCAGCTGGAGGACGAGACCGCCACGCTGCGTGCCGAGCTCGACGACCTGCGGCGGCGCCGGCGGTAGGTGCCGCCCGCCGCCCGGCGGGGTGCGGCAGGCTGTGACCATGTCGGGGCAGAGCGTGCGTGTCGAGGTCGGCGGGCGGACCCTGAAACTCACCAACCTCGACAAGGTGCTCTACCCCGAGACCGGGTTCACCAAGGGCGAGGTCGTCGACTACTACGTCTCGGTCTGCCAGCCGCTGCTGACGCACGTGCGGGACCGGCCGCTGACCCGGAAACGGTGGCCGGACGGTGTGGGCGCCACGCCGTTCTTCGAGAAGAACAAGCCGCGGGGGACGCCGGAGTGGGTACGCACGGTGTTCCTGGCCGACCACGGGGATGACGGGGTCGACTACGTCGTACTGCAAGACCTGCCGACGCTGGTGTGGGTGGCCAACCTCGCCGCCCTGGAGCTGCACGTGCCGCAGTGGACGGTGGGGCCGCGCGGCGGTGTGCACGACAGCGACCTGGTCGTCGTCGACCTCGACCCGGGACCGCCGGCGACCATCGTGGAGTGCTGCGAGGTGGCGCTGATGCTGCGAGACCGGCTCGCGGCCGACGGACTGCAGTCATGGGCGAAGACGTCGGGCAACAAGGGCGCGCAGCTCTACGCGCCGATCGCGCCGGCCAGCGGTGAGCGCACCTCCGCCTACGTCCGCCGCCTGGCCGCCGAGTTGAGCGGGGAGCGTCCGGACCTGATGCTGGCGTCGATGGACAAGCGTGCCCGCACCGGCAAGGTCTTCATCGACTGGAGCCAGAACAACGCCGCAAAGACGACCGTCGCGCCGTACTCGCTGCGCGGCACGCCGCGCCCGCAGGTCTCGACCCCGCTCACCTGGGACGAGGTCGCTGCCGTGCGGTCGCCCGGCGACCTGGTGTTCGGGCCGGCCGACGTGCTGGAGCGGCTCGAGCGGTACGGCGACCTGCTGGCGCCGATGCGCCACCTGCGCCAGACGCTGCCGGCCGAATAGCTAGGGTCGTGGTGGAGCACCGCCGCGAGAGGAGGTACGGAATGACCGAGCGCGCCCCCGAGGACACGTTCGACCCCGACGACCTCGACGATCTCGACCTGGCTCCGGAGCTCGACCTCGAGGCGCCGGAACCAGACGCCCTGGAGCAGCACACGGGTGCCGGTCGCACCGACACCGTGACGCGTCGCGCCTCCGTGCCGCTCGAGGCCGATCCTGCAGACACCGCCGAGCAGGACCAGGTGGTGCCCGAGGACGACGACGACTACCGCTGATGCCGGTCCTGGCTAGGCTGACGCGGGCGGCACGACAGTCCCATCCCGGGAGATCGATGGAGGGCGCGGTGGAGGTCCGGATCGGCGTACAGCACGCCAACCGAGAGCTGGTGCTGGAGTCGCCGCAGAGCAGCGAGGAGGTCCAGGCGGCGGTGACCAAGGCGGTGGAGGGCGACGCCCCGCTGCTGGTGCTGGTCGACGACAAGGGCCGGCGGGTGGTCGTGCCGACGGACAAGCTGGCCTACGTCGAGATCGGAGAGGAGGCGTCGCGCCGGGTCGGCTTCGGCGCCGCAGCGGCGCTCTGACCGCACCGACCAGCGGTTCGGACCCCATGCCCCCGGGCGCGGCGCGCGCCGAGCCTGCGGGGAGTGGAGGATGATCGGAGTGGGTATCCGCGTCTGGCGGGGGCCGCACACCGCGTGTGGCCTGGAGAGGAAGGAGCGAGCGCTGATGGAGATCATCGGTCTGCTCATCGGCGGGGTCATCATCGGGCTGCTCGGCAAGTTCGTCGCGCCGGGTGACCGGGACAACATCCCGATCTGGTTGACGATCCTGTGCGGCATCGCCGGCATTCTGATCGGCTACTACATCTACTCCGCCTTCGGCGGCGGCGCGACCACGGGGGTGGACTGGGTGCGGTGGATCGTGGCGATCATCGTCGCCGCGGTCCTCGTCATGATCGCGTCCGCGGTCACCGGCGGCAGCACCCGGCGCGGCCACAAGGTCTGAGCGCCGCAGCAGTATGGGATGGCCGCCCTCAGGCCTGCAGGCCGAGGGCGGCCATCCGCCGCGTGTGGTTCTCGGTGAGCCGCGCGAACATGTGGCCGACCGCGGCCAGATCCATCCCCGGCCGGTCCGCATCGCCGGCGAGCAGTGTGCTCAACGCATTCCGCTCGGCGGCGACCCGTTGTGCCTGGCTGAGCGCCTCTCCCATCAGGCGCCGTGCCCACAGCGCCAGGCGACCGGCCACCGCCGGCTGCGCCTCGATCGCCCGCCGTACCCGGTCGACGACGAAGGCGGAGTGCCCGGTGTCGGCGAGCGTGTCCAGCACCAGCGTCTTCGTGTCCGCGTCGAGGAACGCGGCCACCTCGCGGTAGAAGTCGGCGGCCAACCCGTCACCGACGTAGGCCTTGACCAGCCCCTCCAGCCAGTCCGACGGCGCGGTGTAGGCGTGGAAGGCGTCGACGGGGCCGACGAACGGCTGCATCGCCGCGACGGGGTCGGTGCCGAGCTCGCCCAGCCGGTCCCGCAGGCACGCGAAGTGGCCGAACTCCGCGCTAGCCATCGCCGCGAGCGCGGCCTTGTCCTCCAGCGACGGGGCCAGCTTGGCGTCCTCAGCCAGCCGTTCGAACGCGCTCAGCTCGCCGTACGCCAGAGCGCCGAGCAGATCCACGACGGCCGCGCGGTAGTGCGGGTCCTCGGACGGCTCGCGGGTGGCCACAGCAGGGCTTCCGGTCGGGTTTCCGGCCGGGCTGACGGTGGCGCGCGCGGCGGGTTCCCGCGACGAGGCGTCGGACATGGCGGCAGCGTAGCGAGCCGGGGCTGCTGCGCGGCCGGATAGACTCGGCCCCTGACCCCCTGCCACCTCAGCGGAACGAGACCGTCCTGACCACCTTCACAGACCTCGGTGTCCTCCCCGAGATCGCCGACGCCCTGTCCGACATCGGCATCACCTCCCCGTTCCCGATCCAGGAGATGACCCTGCCGATCGCCGTCATGGGCACCGACCTCATCGGGCAGGCCCGGACCGGCACCGGCAAGACCCTCGCCTTCGGCATCCCGGTGCTGCAACGCATCGTCGCCCCGCACGACCCCGACTACCCCGAGCTGGCCGCACCCGGCAAGCCGCAGGCGCTGGTCATCTGCCCCACCCGCGAGCTGGCGCTGCAGGTCGCCGGTGACCTCACCGTCGCCGGCACCCGCCGTGGCACCCGCACCCTCACCGTCTACGGCGGGGTGGGGTACGACGAGCAGCTCCACGCGCTCGAGCACGGGGTCGACGTCGTCGTCGGTACGCCGGGGCGCCTGCTCGACCTCAGCACCCGCCGGGCGCTCGACCTGAGCCACGTCAAGGTCCTCGTGCTCGACGAGGCCGACGAGATGCTGGACCTGGGATTCCTGCCCGACGTCGAGCGGCTGCTCGCCAAGACCCCCGAGCTGCGCCAGACCATGCTGTTCTCGGCCACGATGCCGGCCCCGATCATCGGGCTGGCGCGCCGGCACATGCGGCACCCGGTCAACATCCGGGCCGAGTCCGGCGACGAGACGCAGATGGTGCCGGCCACCGCGCAGTTCGTCTACCTGGCCCACGACCTCGACAAGCCCGAGGTGCTGGCGCGGATCCTGCAGGCGGAGAACAGCGGGCTGACCATCATCTTCACGCGCACGAAGCGGCAGGCTCAGCGGGTGGCCGACGACCTGGTCGAGCGCGGCTTCCCGGCCGCTGCACTGCACGGTGACATGCCGCAGATCGCGCGGGAGCGGGCGATGGCGAAGTTTCGCGACGGCGCGATCAGCGTGCTGGTCGCCACCGACGTGGCCGCCCGCGGCATCGACGTCACCGGGGTCACCCACGTCATCAACTACGGCTGCCCCGAGGACGACAAGACCTACCTGCACCGGATCGGTCGCACCGGCCGGGCCGGTGCCACCGGCGTCGCCGTCACGCTCGTCGATTGGGCCGACGTGGCGCGCTGGAAGCTCATCAACCGGGCACTCGACCTGCCGTTCGACGAGCTGGTCGAGACGTACTCGACCTCGCCGCACCTCTACCACGACCTGGGGATCCCGACGAACGCCAAGGGGCGGCTGGCGCCGCCGAAACCGGCGACGCCGTCGCGCCGGGACGGTGC
>JALYMZ010000370.1 GCA_030773435.1 Actinomycetota bacterium
GTCGTCGACGTGGCCGAGCCAGCCGACCCTGCCAGCGCGGACGGCGCCGCACCGGCCCTGCCGGCCGCGCTCGAGCGGGCGCTCGTCGACTACCGTCGCCACCTCGTCTCCGAGCGCGACCTGACCCCCCACACCGTTCGGGCGTACTCGGCCGACGTCGCTTCGCTGCTGCGACACGCCGCCACGCTCGGCCAGGACGACCTCCGCCACCTCGACCTGCGGGTACTGCGCAGCTGGTTGGCCACCCAGCAGACCCTCGGTCGAACCCGCACCACGATGGCGCGACGTGCCAGCGCCGCGCGCGTCTTCACCAGTTGGGCGCGGCGCAGCGGGCGGACTCCGGACGACGCCGGCGCGCTCCTCAGCTCCCCGAAGCCGCGCCGCCGCCTGCCCGCGGTACTGCGGCAGGAGGAGATCCGTCAGCTGCTCGACGCGGCGGTCGAGGCAGCCCTGGACGGCAGCGCCACCGGGCTGCGTGACGTCGCCGTGCTCGAGCTGCTGTACGCGACTGGCGTTCGGGTCGGGGAGCTCACCGGGCTCGACGTCGGCGACCTCGACGCTGAACGGCGCGTGGTCCGGGTGCTCGGCAAGGGCCGCAAGGAGCGGTCCGTGCCGTACGGCGCACCGGCCGCGGAGGCCGTGGCCGCGTGGCTGGGCCGCGGCCGCCCGCGCCTGAGCGGGCCCGGGTCCGGGCAGGCGCTGTTCCTCGGTGTGCGGGGTGGCCGACTCGACCAGCGGGCGGTGCGCCGTCTGGTCCACCGGCGCCTCGCCGACGTCCCCGGCGCGCCGGACCTGGGGCCGCACGGGCTGCGGCACACGGCCGCCACGCACCTGCTCGAGGGCGGCGCCGACCTGCGCAGCGTGCAGGAGCTGCTCGGGCACGCGTCACTGGCGACGACGCAGCTGTACACCCACGTCTCTGCCGATCGGCTCCGGCGCGCCTACCGGCAGGCGCATCCCCGCGCCTGAGCCGGGTCAGAAGTAGTCGAGCATGAAGGGCGTGGGGCCGGCGAACGCGGTGTCGAGCCCGGCGTCACCTTCCGGACAGCCGCCGGCGGCGAGCCCGGACGTCCTCAGCGTGGCGACCGGAGTGCCCGCGTAGAGCGCGGCCAGACCTCGAGGACCGACGCCCAGCGACCCGTCGTCCGGCGACGTCGGGGTCAGCGTCGCGGTGCCGCCGCGGACCTGCAGCCGCCAGGCACCGGAGTTCGCCGTCTGCTCGACGTCGTCGATGACGAGACCGACGTCGACGTCCACGCCACCCGGCCAGCCCCGGGCGGCTACCGCGGCCGGCGCGTCCACGAGACGCAGCATCCACCGCTGCACGGTGACCTCGTGCCGCGCCTCGCGGGGCACACGCAGGTGGATCGGGTCGTGCGGCGCGACGTACGCGTGGACGTGCTCCGCCACGGACGCGCCGGACCCCACCAGGGTCCACAGGCCGCGGGCGGTCTCGGGCGACACCGCGACCAGCTCGTGGACCTCGAGGTCGCGCCCGGACCACGCGTACACCACGAAGCCGTCCTCGGCCAGATAGCCGAACGTGTCGCTCTCGTCCAGCCAGTGGCGGACCTCCTCGACCGGCCACACGATCGGCCCACTCTCCGCGCGGGTGGAGCGCACCCTCGCCACGAGCTCGAGCAGGCGCTCCGCGTCGGCTGCGCTCGTCCGGCGCAACCGGGCCTCGACCGGTCCGAGCGCGCGGAGGTCGTCGGAACGGAAGGTGTAGCGGTACCGGGCTCCGGCCAGCTCGTAGCCGACCCGTCGGTAGACCGGGAGACTCGCCGGGTACAGCCCCGACAGGACCAGACCCAGGTCTCGGCAGCGGCCGAGCAGGGCCCGCATGAGCAGGGTGGCGACTCCGCGGCCGCGGTGCTCGGGGTCGACCACCACACCGCCGATACCACCCATAGGCACCGGGCGACCGCGCCACCACTGGCCGAACTCCCAGATCCGGGCGGCGGCGACTAGCCGGTCGCCGCGGACCGCTCCCAGCAGCCGGCCCCCGGCCGCGGCAACCTCGGCGCTCCGCCGCCACTGCGCGCGGTCGGAGCCCGACATCGGGCCGAACGACCGGACCCGGATCTGCACGACGTCGTCGAAGTCGTCCGGACGGAGGTCGCGGACCCGCAGGTCGGGCACGGAGCCGACCGTACCGCCGCAGGGCCGGCGCGTCGGGGATCGCCCGCGGAGTCGTCGGGCTCCACGCGTCAGACCCGGCCGAAGTAGTCCGGGGCGTCCCAGGCGTTCATGTCGTCGAGGCGGACGCTCTCGCCGGACCGCGGCGCGTGCACGACAAGCCCACCGCCGACGTACAGCGCGACGTGGAAAATCGTGTCCGGCGAGTCCAGGGCCGCCCAGAAGACCAGGTCACCCGGGCGTAGCTCGTTCGCCGGGACCGGCGTCGTGGCGGCGTATTGCGCGGCGCTGTAGTGGGGGAGCTCCTGACCACCGGCCTGCCATGCCGCCATGGTGAGCCCCGAGCAGTCCCAGGCGTCGGGCCCGGCCGCCCCCCAGACGTATGGGTCACCGACCTGGGCGGCGGCGAACCGGACGGCCTTCCCAGCGGTCGCCGTCGTCGCGGCCGGGGGGACCAGGGTGCGCGGGACGGGGCGGCTGCCAGGCGGCGTGGCTGGCACCGGGTCGTAAGCCTCGAGCGGGCCTGCCAACGGCAGCAGGATCACGTCGGCGCCGCTCGCTGCCCCGAGCCGTCGTAGCGGATCGAGGTAGGTGTCGCCTCTCTTGACCCCCCAGTGCAGACAGGCCGCCGGCCGGCAGTGGCTCTGGGTCAGCCTCAGGTGCCCCAGCACGGTGCCGGACCGCACCCACGCGCCCACCCGCACGGCTGCCGACACCGGCTCGAAGGTCAGCCGCAGCTCACCGTGCTCGACGACGACAACGCCGCGACCGGCGATCTGCCCGGCGAACCGCACGACGCCCGCGGTCGGTGCGAGCACCGGCTGTCCCGGCGCGCCCGCCAGATCGACGCCACGGTGGCCCGGCAGCCACGGCTGGGTCGGAGGATCGAAGCTGCGGACCACCCGCGGCGTCGGCTGCAACGGCCACGTCCAGCCGGCCCGAGCGCCGTCGACGGCTCCGGGGGTCAGCGCCGGCGCGGCGGTGGCGCCACCACCCACCACGGCGACCGCGAGGGCGAGGCTGACGAGCAGCCGGCACCGGACGGGCGTCCGGCGGGAGCGGGGCGGGGACGACGTCGCAGTCACGCCGCCACGGTGTCGCCCACCGCCGCTGGCTGCCAGAGCACCTGTGTCGGATGTGGACACCGAGGTACGACGGGCGGCCTGGGGATGCAAACCGGCTCGGCGGGCGCTCCTCGACGTACGCGGCGAGGATGTGGCTGGCAGCCGGCACCCTCCACTACACTCGCTGTGACGACCCGCCTGGCCGGGTCGACTTCGCACGCCCGCACGCCACCTCCTCCGGTGGGTGCCTCCGGACGGTCTCTCAGAGCCGGACGCATGTGGGCGTCAGGGCTCGGGCCGCCGGTCCGGGCAGAACCGTCACCCGGCGTCCGCCCGGCCGCCACGAGGAGGAAGCACGACGATGGCAGTCGTCACCATGCGCCAGCTGCTGGAGAGCGGTGTCCACTTCGGCCACCAGACCCGGCGCTGGAACCCCAAGATGAAGCGCTTCATCTTCACCGAGCGCAACGGCATCTACATCATCGACCTGCAGCAGTCGCTGACCTACATCGACCGCGCCTACCAGTTCATCAAGAGCACCGTCGCCCGGGGCGGCTCGGTGATGTTCGTCGGCACCAAGAAGCAGGCGCAGGAGGCGATCGCCGAGCAGGCCACCCGGGTCGGGATGCCGTACGTCAACCAGCGCTGGCTCGGCGGGATGCTCACCAACTTCTCCACCGTCCACCAGCGGCTGCAGCGGCTGAAGGAGCTGGAGGAGATCAACTTCGACGACGTGGCCGGCTCCGGAAAGACCAAGAAGGAGCTGCTGCAGCTCAAGCGCGAGAAGGACAAGCTCGACCGCAGCCTCGGGGGCATCCGGGACATGTCCCGCACCCCGGCCGCGGTCTGGATCGTCGACACCAAAAAGGAGCACCTCGCGGTCGACGAGGCGCGAAAACTCAACATCCCGATCATCGGCATCCTCGACACCAACTGCGACCCCGACGAGGTCGACTTCCCGATCCCCGGAAACGACGACGCCATCCGCGCCGTCACGCTGCTCACCCGTGTGGTCGCCGACGCGGTCGCGGACGGCCTCATGGCGCGGGCCGGGGTACGCACCGGTGACGAGGCCGACGAGGGCGAGGTTGGCGCGGAGGAGCCGTTGGCGGAGTGGGAGCGCGAGCTGCTTGCCGGCGGCGACCAGGCGCACGCGGACGCAGAGCTGCGGGCCGAGCAGGGCGCCACGGCGATCGAGACCGCGGAGATCGCCGAGTCCCGACAGATCGCGGTCGAGGCGCCCGCACCCGAGACAGAGCCGGTGCTCGGTGCGCCCTCCGCGTCGGCCAACCAGGCGAAGGCCGAGCCGCAGCCCTAACACCGGCGCCGATCAGCTCTCACGACGCACCCGAGACCAGGAGACGAGGAACACCACCCCATGGCCAGCATCACCGCCACCGACGTCAAGAAGCTCCGCGACCTGACCGGGGCCGGCATGATGGACTCCAAGCGGGCACTCGAGGAGGCCGCCGGCGACGTCGACAAAGCCGTCGAGATCCTGCGGGTGAAGGGCGCGGCCAAGGCGGCCAAGCGCGGAGCCGAGAGGACGGCCGCCGCCGGCCTCGTGGCGGCGTCGGGCACCGCCTTGGTGGAGCTCAACAGCGAGACCGACTTCGTAGCCAAGAACGCGCAGTTCCAGCAGCTGGCGACCACGATCGCCGCCGCTGCCGACCAGGCCGAGCCCGCCGACCCGCAGGCGCTGCTGGGGGTCCGACTTACGGACGGCCGCACGGTCGAGCAGGCGATCGGCGACCTCGCCGCGGTCATCGGCGAGAAGCTGCAGCTGGGCCGGGTCGCCGTCTTCGCCGGGCCGGTCGCGACGTACCTGCACCGCCGGGCCAGCGACCTGCCGCCCACCGTCGGCGTGCTGGTCGAGTACGACGGCGGCGACCAGGCAGCGGCGCGTGGCGCCGCCATGCAGGTCGCCGCGATGCGCCCGCAGTACGTCTCGCGGGACGACGTTCCCGCGGACGTGGTCGCCAAGGAGCGTGAGATCGCCGCGGCGACGGCTCGCGAGGAGGGCAAGCCCGAGCAGGCGCTGCCGAAGATCGTCGAGGGGCGGGTCAACGGGTTCTTCAAGGACGTCGTGCTGCTGGAGCAGCCGTCGGTGCAGGACAGCAAGAGGCCGGTCCGGGCGGTGCTGGACGACGCCGGCGTGACCGTCAAGCGCTTCGCCCGATTCGAGGTCGGGTCCGGCTGAGCGGACGGCTGCCTGCGGGCAGCCGCGCAGACCTCGGCCGCGCCCGCGTGGCGTCGCGCCGACTCCCCACCGAGGTCGACGAGGAGGCCGGAGCCGTGGAACTGAGGACAGTGCGTAGCGATCCGGCCACGGTGGCGGTGGAGCAGACGGCGCCAACCACGGCGCCGCGCCGCCGGTACCGGCGGGTGCTGCTCAAGCTCTCCGGGCAGACCTTCGGCGGCGGCGGGGTGGGGGTCGACCCCGACGTGGTGAACTCCATCGCCGGGCAGATCGCGGACGTGGTGCGGGCCGGCGTACAGGTGGCCGTGGTCGTCGGTGGCGGCAACTTCTTCCGCGGCGCGGAGCTGCAGATGCGCGGCATGGACCGGGCCCGCGCCGACTACATGGGCATGCTCGGCACGGTGATGAACTGCCTGGCCCTGCAGGACTTCCTGGAGAAGCTCGGGGTGGAGACCCGGGTGCAGACCGCCATCGCGATGGGACAGGTCGCCGAGCCCTACATCCCCCGGCGGGCGATCCGGCACCTGGAGAAGGGTCGGGTGGTGATCTTCGGCGCCGGCTCGGGCATGCCGTACTTCTCCACCGACACCGTCGCCGCCCAGCGCGCACTCGAGGTCGGTGCCGAGGTGCTGCTGATGGGCAAGCAGGGCACCGACGGCGTGTACGACTCCGACCCGAACGTCAACCCCACCGCGGTGAAGTTCGACTCCCTCACCTATGACGAGTTCCTCGCCCGAGGGCTGAGGGTCGCCGACGCGACCGCGGTGAGCCTGTGCCGGGACAACGCACTGGCCATCGTGGTGTTCGACCTGGTGTGCGAGGGGAACATCGCGCGCGTCGTGCGTGGTGAGAGGATCGGCACGACGGTGGCGGCGGGGCACTAGTTTTGGGTACGACGACCGACTGCGCGCGGCGCCCCGACCGGGTCCGCACTGACTGAGGAGCACGCGTGATCGAGGACACCCTGCGCGAGGCCGACCAGAAGATGACCAAGGCGGTCGAGGTCGCCAAGGACGATTTCGCGAGCATCCGCACCGGCCGGGCCCACCCGGCGATGTTCAACAAGCTCACCGCCGCGTACTACGGCGCACCGACCCCGATCCAGCAGCTGGCGTCGTTCCAGTCGCCGGAGCCACGGGTGGTGCTCATCCAGCCCTACGACAAAAGCGCGACCACCGGCATCGAGCGGGCGATCCGCGACTCCGACCTCGGCGTCAACCCCACCAATGACGGCAACGTGATCCGGGTCGTCATGCCCGAGCTCACCGAGGAGCGGCGCAAGGAGTACATCCGGTTGGCCCGCGCCAAGGCCGAAGAAGGCCGCGTCTCGGTCCGCAACATCCGCCGGCATGCCAAGCACTCGCTGGAGCGGCTGGAAAAGGACGGCGAGGTGGGCCAGGACGACGTCATCGGCGCCGAGAAGCGGCTGGACGGGTTGACCAAGAAGCACGTGGACCAGATCGACGAGCTGCTCAAGCACAAGGAAGCCGAGCTCCTCGAGGTCTGAGGCCCATGACGTCCGACCGACGCGACGCCGCGGCCGGCACCCCGGCGCCGGCACGCTCGATCAGCCGAGCAGGCCGCGACCTGCCGACGGCGATCGTCGTGGGCGCCGTCCTGCTCGTCGTCATCGCCGCATCCCTGTTCGTCGTCAAGGCGGCGTTCGTCGTGCTGGTGCTCGCGGCCATCTCACTGGCGGTCTGGGAGCTGAAGGCCGCGCTGGCGACGCGCGGGGTGGTGCTGCCCGTGTGGTCGGTGCTCGCCGGTGGCGTAGCGATGCCCCTGGGGGCCTATCTCGGCGGCGCCGACGCCATGGTGGTCGCGGCCGCACTCACGGTGCTGCTCATCGGGCTGCTGCGGATGGCGTCCGGCTCCACCGGATACGTCCGCGACGTCACCGCGGGGGTGTTCACCGCGGCGTACGTGCCGTTCCTTGCCTGCTTCGTGCTGCTGATGCTGCGCCCCGACGACGGCCCGAGCCGGGTGGTGACCTTCATCCTCGTCACCATCGCCTCCGACATCGGCGGCTACGCCACCGGTGCGCTGTTCGGCCGGCATCCGATGGCGCCCAAGGTCAGCCCCAAGAAGTCGTGGGAGGGGTTCGCGGGGTCGGCGGTGTCGTGCGCGCTCGTCGGCTGGGCCACCGTCGTGTACCTCCTCGACGGCCCGTGGTGGGCCGGTGTCCTCCTCGGCCTGGCAGCGGTGGTATCGGCGACCCTGGGCGACCTCGCGGAGTCGATGATGAAACGCGACCTCGGCATCAAGGACATGGGCACGCTCCTGCCCGGCCACGGGGGGCTGATGGACCGGCTCGATTCCCTGCTGGCGACCGTTCCGGTTGCCTGGATGATCCTGTACTGGCTGGTGCCCTGACTCGGTGCTGCACCTCGTGCGCCATGGGTTACCACGGCCCGAGCCCGACCGGCCGGCCCACGAGTGGCCGCTGTCTCCGGCGGCGCGCGCCGGGTTGCAGGCGCTCCGGGTGTCCGGGGTGCTGCCGGCCGAGGCGGCGTGGTTCTCTTCCCCCGAGCCGAAGGCCGCCGAGACGGCGTCCGCCCTGGCCGGGCGTTCGGTCCCGGTGTGCGACGGACTCCGAGAGGCGCTCCGCTCCCCGCACTGGTTCGACGAGCGCTCCGGTTTCGAGGACGCCGTACGCCGGTCCTTCGCCGCCCCCGCGCACAGTGTCCACCCCGGGTGGGAGCCGCTGACCCGGACCCGGGCCCGCGTGGTCGCCGTCGTACGCACACTGCTGGCGGCACATCCAGGACCTGAGCTGGTGCTGGTCGGGCACGGCACCGCCTGGACACTCCTCGTCGGCGCGCTCACGGACTCACCGCCCGACGTGGCGGCGTGGGCGGCGATGCGCATGCCGGACCACACCGCGATCGACGTGGCCGCGCGCGAGGTGGTCTGGGCCTGGGGCAGCTGGGCCGATCCGCGGACGTGACCGGCACCAGCATGCGAGACTCACCGGGTGCGTGGCGACGGCATCCAGGTGCACGCCCTGACCGTGCGGTTCGGGGCGATCGAGGCCGTGCGGGGCCTCGACCTGGCGGTGCCTGCCGGTGGCAGCACGGCCCTGGTCGGCCGCAACGGCGCGGGCAAGTCCACCACCATGCGCGTCCTGGCCGGCGTGGTACCGCCCACCATGGGCGAGGTCCGGGTGCACGGGTTCGACCTGCGCCGGTACCCGCTGGAAGCCAAGCGTGCGAGCGGCTACTGCCCGGACGTCGGCGGGCTCGTGCCGCGCGCCTCGCCCTGGGAGCACCTGCAGCTGGCCGCCCGCCTGCGCCGGCTCCCCGAAGGCTGGGAGGCGGACGCGCGCGACCTGCTGGAGCGCTTCGACCTCGGCTCCACCGCGCACCGGCTCACCGCCGGCTTCAGCCACGGGATGGGCCGCCGCATGTCCGTCGTGCTCGCCGCCTTCCACCGTCCGGCCGTCCTGCTGCTCGACGAGCCCTTCGACGGGGTCGACCCGACCGGGGTGGAGGCCACCCTCGACGTGGTCGCCGACGCCCGCGCCCGCGGTGCGGCGGTGCTCGTCTCCACGCACCTGGTGGAACTTGCCGCCGTCGCCTGCGACGAGGCGCTCGTGCTGCGCGGCGGAGACGTGGTCGCCGCGGCGCCCTCGCAGGAGCTCGCCGGCGAGGAGGGCGCCCGCGCCTACCGGGCGCTGCTGAGCTGACGCGGCCATGCTGCTCATCCGTCCCGAGCTCCGTCGTGCCGTCGGCGACCTGGTGTCGCTCGTACGGTTCCGCAGCGCCGGAATGGCGCGATCGCAACGGCTGCACGCCCTTGTCGCGGCCGGTGTCATCGCCACCGTGACGCTCGTCTCGGCGACTCTGCCCGCGACGGCGGCCGGGTGGGGAGGGCCGGAGCGCGCCGGCGACGTGCTGGTGCTGCTGCCGTCCGCCTGCCTCGTGTTCGTGCTGAGCACCACCGTCGCGACCGTGGCGGCCGGAGGGGGGCGGGAGCTGCTCGCGCGCGACGAGGGCGTGGCCTTCCCGGTCAGCCCGACGACGGACCATCTCGGCGCGCTGCTGCTCGCGCCGCTGAACCTCGCCTGGCTGCTGCAGGCGTGGTCGCTGCTCGCCGCGACGGCCTTCGTCGTCGGCTGGTCGGGTCTGTGGGCGGCGCAGGTCACCATGCTGGCGTGGCTGGTCGCGGGCACCGCGATAGCGCAGGCGGTGGCGTGGTCGGTGGAATGGGTCCGCCGCGGGCTGCACGGGCCGGTGCTGGTCCGGTCCGCAGCACTGCTGCTCGGGCTGGGGGCGGTGGCGCTGGTCGCCCGTGGACTGGTGAGCGCGGTCCTGGACGGCAGCCCGACGGTGCGGGTCGTGGTCGTCGCGCTGCAGGGCAGCGGCAGCGACTGGACCGAGTGGCTGGTCGGGACCGGGGTGATCCTCGCCGCCGGAGCGGCCGCCACCGGCATCGGCGCGCGACTCGCGCACGCGGTAGCGCGTCGTCCGCCGCGCGACGAGCTGGGCGCCGACGGTCGTACCGTGCCGGCCCGCGCGGCTGCGCGCTCGGAG
>JALYMZ010000371.1 GCA_030773435.1 Actinomycetota bacterium
CCCGAGCTGGTGGCCCGCCGAGTGCAGCGGGCGCTCGACGAAGAGGCTGCCGCCCGCTCCGGCGCCACCGGGACGGAGTCGGTGGAGATCGGCCGCCGGTCTGCGTCCGGATCCGCGGGGTCCGCCCTGCCCCGCCGGTCACGGTGGCCGAAGCTCGTCCTGGCCGCCGCCGCGCTCGTCGTCGTCGGGGCCGGGGTCGGCCAGCTGTGGGAGGACGTGCAGGGCGGCGGTGGAGCGGGTGCGGGTGCGACGCAAGGCGCCCCCCCCGAGCAGTTCGACAGCCAGGCCCAGGAGCGGGAGGACGCCGAAGGCCCGGCGGCCGCCGATGCCGCACCCGACTCGACCCCCGAGGACCAGGCTCAGGCCCCCCGCGAGCAGCGCAACCAGTCCCTGGGCGACTTCTTCAAGACGCAAGGGCGCCTGGAGCCCCGGCGCTACCGCGACGGGTGCGTGAGCCGGGCGCTGGAAGACCCGGACTGGCAGGGCTACTCCTACCGGTTCGTGCGGCAAGGTCGCCCGGACGTCGTCGCGGTGCAGCCCGCCGGCGACCTGTTCCGGGTCTCGATCATCCGCTGCGAGCCCCGGCCGCGGGTGGTCACGTCGGGTCGACTGCCCGATCCCGCCTGACGCGGCAGGCGCCGGCGGGCGCCGTTCGCTACGTAGCGGTCGTCGCCGGCGCCGGCCAGGGTGCGTTACGTAGCGCTGGGAGCCGAGAGCCGGTCCGGTGCCACGGAATGCCGGCCACCTAGGATCGGTTCTGTCCGGTGCGGGCCCGTCGTACGCCGGGTCCAGGTCAGCGACGAAACGAGGACACGTGTCCACCGACGTACGCAACGTCATCATCATCGGTTCGGGCCCGGCCGGCTACACCGCGGCGATCTACGCCGCGCGGGCGCAGCTGGCGCCGTTGGTCTTCGAGGGGTCGGTGACCGCCGGTGGCGCGCTGATGAACACCACCGACGTGGAGAACTTCCCCGGCTTCCCCGACGGCGTCATGGGTCCTGCTCTGATGGACAACCTGCGCCGGCAGGCGGAGCGGTTCGGGGCCGAGCTCGTCGCCGACGACGTCACCGCGGTTGACCTCACCGGCGACGTCAAGGTCGTCACCAGCTCCGCGGGAACCGAGCACCGCTCCCACACGGTGATCCTCGCGACCGGTTCCGGCTACCGCAAGCTCGGCCTGGAGCACGAGGACCGGCTGTCCGGCCACGGCGTCAGCTGGTGCGCGACGTGCGACGGCTTCTTCTTCCGCGACCAGGAGATCGCCGTCGTCGGAGGCGGTGACTCCGCGGTCGAGGAGGCGACCTTCCTGACCCGGTTCGCCCGCAAGGTGACATTGGTGCACCGGCGAGCCGCGCTGCGCGCGAGCAAGATCATGCAGCAGCGCGCGTTCGCCGACGACAAGATCGAGTTCGCCTGGAACTCCGAGGTCGCCCGGCTGCACGGCGAGGACCGACTCACCGGGGTGACGCTGCGCGACACCGAGACCGGCCGAACCCGTGACCTGGCCGTCACCGGGCTCTTCGTCGCGATCGGCCAC
Source organism: Actinomycetota bacterium (assembly GCA_030773435.1). Taxonomy (GTDB): domain Bacteria; phylum Actinomycetota; class Actinomycetes; order Propionibacteriales; family Nocardioidaceae; genus JALYMZ01. Next base: position 1,541 of record JALYMZ010000371.1, read on the forward strand.
GATCCGCGCTCGGAGCTGGTTCGCGAACAGGTCAAGGTCGACGCCGAGGGCTACGTGCTCGTGGACCCGCCCTCGACCCGCACCAGCCTGCCCGGCGTCTTCGCCTGCGGCGACGTGGTCGACCACCTCTACCGGCAAGCGGTCACCGCCGCCGGCACCGGCTGTGCGGCGGCGCTAGACGCTGAGCGGTTCCTCGCCGCCCTGCATCACGAGGCGTCGAGCGCCGGTGACGTGTCGACGACGGAGGCCGTGGCTCACGCCGAGGCCGACACCGCCGCCCTGACCAAGCAGGTGCAGGTCGCCGGCTGAGCGCGAAATCCGCAACCGAGGGGAAGGAGAGGTTCGTGGGCACCATCCAGCCCGTCACCGACGGAGACTTCAGCACCAACGTCCTGCAGGCCGAGAAGCCGGTGCTCGTGGACTTCTGGGCCGAGTGGTGCGGCCCGTGCCGCCAGGTCGCGCCGATCCTCGAGGAGATCGCGGCCGAGCACGGGGAGCGGCTCACCGTGGTGAAGATGAACGTCGACGAGAACCCGCAGACGCCGGCGCAGTACCGCGTGACCGGGATCCCCACGCTGGCGCTGTTCCGGGGGGGCGAGGTGGTCAAGACCATCGTCGGCGCCAAGCCCAAGGCGGCGCTGCTGCACGACCTCTCCGACGTCATCTCCGCCTGAAGCGGCAGGAGCTCGACCGCTGCGCGGCCGGACGCTGGACCCGGTCGACGGCCGCCCCTTGCGGAACCCCACTGGGTGCGACGACCAGCCCTACCAGTCGGCGTCACCGCTCATACTCGGCGCGCCGAGGCCGGCCGGACCGGCTCCGGTCGCATGGACCCGAGGAGCCGCTCCAGCGCCTCCTCCACGTCCGCCCGCCAGCTCACCGCGGTGCGCACCTCGAGCCGCAGCCGGGGATAACGGGGGTGCGGCCGCACGGTCTTGAACCCGACCGCGGTCAGGTAGTCCGCGGGCACCACGCAGCCGGCCTGCGTGTCACCGTCACCGCCCGGCAGCCGTAGAGCTGGTCCGGCGGCGGGAAGGGCACCGAACGCCTCGACCGCACGGATCCCGCCGCCGCGCTTGAGCAGGTCCTTCACCACGGTCTGGACGAGCATCCGCCCCAGCCCCTGGCCCCGGAACTCCGGCACCACGTGCGCGTTCATCAGCAGCACCGCATCGCCGCTGACCGGTGAGGTGGGGAACGCCATCGACCGCGGCACCAGCGCCGGCGGCGCGTAGAGCACGAACCCCGCCGGAACCGTGTCGACGTACGCCACTCGACCGCACGAGCCCCAGTCGAGCAGCACCGCGGACAGCCAGGCCTCTTTCTCCAGCCCCGGGTCGCCGGCCCTTACGGCGCGCTCGCCCGCCACCGGGTCCAGCTCCCAGTAGACGCAGTTGCGGCACCGCGCCGGCAGGTCGTCGACGTTGTCGAGCGTGATGCTGGCCAGACGCCGTCCCACCGTCAGGCCGCTTCCTGGCCGGTCCGGTGATGGCGTGACCGGCCGATGGCACTCACCTGCACCCCGATCCCTGCGCCCTCCACCGAAGGAGAGCCCTGGTACGGCATGGTAGTAGCTCGGCCACACCTACGAGGAGCGCTGCCGACCGCATGCCCCCGTCCCCGGCGCAGCCACGGCAACCGCAGCCGTCATCGGTGCCTGCCCGGCGGGAGACCCGGCTGGACTCCTACGTCGACCGCTACGCCGCGCGGACCCGGGGCATGAGCGCTTCGGAGATCCGGGCGCTGTTCGCGGTCGCCAGCCGGCCCGAGGTCGTCTCGCTGGCCGGCGGCATGCCGAACATCTCCGGGCTGCCGCTCGACGTCATCGGCAGCCTGGTCCACCGGCTCGTCCAGACCTCCGGCACGACCGCGATGCAGTACGGCTCCGGGCAGGGCGATCCAATGCTGCGTGAGCAGATCTGTGAGGTGATGCGGCTCGAGGGGATCTCGGCGCACGCCGACGACGTCGTCGTCACCGTCGGCTCACAGCAGGCGGTCGACCTGGTCACGCGGATCTTCTGCGACCCCGGTGACGTCGTGCTCTGCGAGGCGCCGTCGTACGTCGGAGCTCTGGGCGTGTTCCGCGCCTACCAGTGCGACGTCGTCCATGTCGCGATGGACGACCACGGGCTCCGGCCGCAGGCGCTGCGGCAGGCGCTGACCACGCTGGCGAGCGCCGGGCGGCGGGTGAAGTTCCTCTACACGATCCCGAACTACCACAACCCCGCCGGTGTCTCCTTGTCGACAGATCGACGCACCGAGGTGCTGCGGATCTGCCGCGACGCCGACGTCCTGGTCCTGGAGGACGACCCCTACGGGCTGCTCGGCTTTGACCGCGAGCCGACCCGGGCCCTCCGTGCCGAGGAGGCCGAGCGGGTGGTGTACCTCGGGTCGTTCTCCAAGACGTTCGCGCCGGGGCTGCGGGTCGGCTGGGCGGTCGCCCCGCATGCGGTGCGGGAGAAGCTGGTGCTGGCCCAGGAGTCCGCGACGTTGTGCCCACCGACGTTCAGCCAGGCGGTCGTGTCGACGTACCTCGCCAACCACGACTGGCGCGGCCAGGTCAAGAGTTTCGTCCAGCTCTACCGCGAGCGCTGCGACGCGATGCTGGCGGCGCTCGACGACCTCATGCCGCCCGGCATCCGCTGGACCGTGCCGACCGGCGGCTTCTACGTATGGCTGACACTGCCCGACGGCGTGGACGCCAAGGCGATGCTGCCGCGGGCGGTGAGCGCCCGGGTCGCGTACGTCCCGGGCACGGCCTTCTACGCCGACGGTTTCGGCAGCCAGTGCCTGCGGCTGTCGTACTGCTACCCCGCGCCCACCCGGATCCGCGAGGGCGTGCGACGACTGGCCGCGGTGATCGAGCAGGAGCTGCAGCTGCAGGTCACCTTCGGCATGCGTCCGCCGGGGCTGTCGCGCACCTACGACACTCCGAACAGCGACCTGGGCTGACCTGCAGGACGCGACGGCAACCGGTATGACGGACTTCCCCAGCCGCGTGGTGGTCCTGGCCGGCGGCCTGTCGCACGAGCGTGACGTGTCCCTGCGGTCCGGCCGCCGGGTCGCAGCGGCACTGCGCGCCAGCGGCCTGGAGGTCGAGGAGCGCGACGTCGACGCCGCGCTCGTGCCGGCGCTGTTGGCGGAGCCACCGGCCTGCGTGGTTCCGGTGCTGCACGGCGAGTCCGGCGAGGACGGCGCGGTGCGGGAGGTGCTCGAGCTGCTGGGCCTGCCGTACGTCGGCTCGGTGCCGGGCGCCTGCCGGATGGCCTTCGACAAGCCGGTCGCCAAGACGCTGGTGGCGGCGGCGGGCCTGCGGACGCCTCCATCCGTCACGCTGCCGCACGAGACGTTCCGGGAGGTCGGCGCGGCGGTGATGATGGACGCCCTGGTGAGCCGGCTCGGGCTGCCGCTGGTCGTCAAACCGGCGCGCGGGGGGTCGGCGCTGGGCTGTGCGGTGGTGCGCGACGCGGCGGCGCTCCCCGGCGCCATGGTCGGCAGCTTCGCCTACGGGCCGGTGGCGGTGGCGGAGCGGTTCGTCGCCGGCACCGAGGTGGCGGTCCCCGTGCTGGACACCGGCAGCGGCCCGCGCGCGCTGCCGACGGTGGAGATCCGACCGGACGGCGGTGTCTACGACTACACCGCCCGCTACACAGCAGGCGCCACCCGGTTCGTGGTGCCGGCCGGCCTGCCGGAGGACGCGGCAGCGGAGTGCGCCCGGGTAGCGGTGACCGCGCACCGGGCGCTGGCGCTGCGCGACATCTCCCGCTGCGACCTCATCGTCGACTCCGCCGGCGCGGTGTGGTTCCTCGAGACCAACGTGGCTCCCGGCATGACGGAGACCTCGCTGGTGCCGCTGTCCGTGCAGGCGGCCGGCCTCGACCTGTCCAGGGTCTGCGCCGACCTGGTCGCCGTCGCCATCCGGCGGTAGTGCGCAGGTAAGAAGGTGCACATGGCTGCCGCTCGGCACACCCCCTCGACATCTCCCCGGCCGCCCGCTCGTGCACCCGGGCTGCTCCTCGGGCTGGGCCTAGGCGGCTTCGTAGACGGGATCGTGCTGCACCAGATCCTGCAGTGGCACCACATGCTCAGCTCGATCGGGCCAAGCCCCACTACGACCCTGCACGGGCTCGAAACGAACACGGTCGCGGACGGCTTCTTTCACCTCGTCACCTGGCTCTTCGTCCTCGCCGGCTCCACTCTCCTCGTGGTGGCGTGGCGACAGGGCCGTCTCGCGCCCAGCTGGGCATCCCACCTTGGGCTGCTGCTCACCGGCTGGGGCCTCTTCAACCTCCTCGACGGGATCATCGACCACCACCTTCTCGGCGTGCACCACGTCCGGGACGACCTGGGCGGCCCGCTGTCGTGGGATGTCGGTTTCCTCGCGTTCGGCGCCCTGCTCGTCGCCGCAGGCTGGGGCCTGCACCGGACCAGCCGGTCCGGCGAGGCAGGCGCGTCTGCACGCCCGCGTCGATGACGTCGTGCCGGGGCCGTCACTGACTGCCGAGGGTCACCGAGCCGTTGACGGCATCCGCGCCGGTCACGGCACCCGCGCCGGCATCGGGACCCGCGCCGGCATCGGGTGTCGGCCGCGGGTCCATCACCGCGACGATCCGCTCGAGGTCGTCCAGGGTGGCGAACTCCACGGTGATCTTTCCCTTAGTGCGGCCGAGATCGACCTTCACTCGGGTCTCCAGGCGCTCGGACAACCGGTCAGCGAGGTCGACCAGCTTCGGCGCCACCAGGCGGCGGGTCCGCGGGCGGGGAGCAGCCTCGCCGACGTCGCCGACCGCGACGATCTCCTCCAGGGCCCGCACCGACAAACCCTCGGCGACGACCCGGCCCGCCAGCCGGTCCTGTGCCGCAGGGTCGTCGACGGTGACGAGGGTGCGTGCGTGGCCGGCGGAGAGCACCCCCGCAGCTACCCGGCGCTGGACGCCCGGCGACAGCCGCAGCAGGCGCAGCATGTTGGAGATCTGCGGCCGCGACCGCCCGATCCGCGCCGCGAGCTCGTCGTGGGTGCAGCCGAAGTCGTCCAGCAGCTGCTGGTAGGCCGCCGCCTCCTCGAGGGGGTTGAGCTGGGCGCGGTGCAGGTTCTCCAGCAACGCGTCGCGCAGCAGGTCCTGGTCGGCGGTCTCGCGGACGATCGCCGGGATGGTGGTCAGGCCGGCCCGCAGGCTCGCCCGCCAGCGGCGCTCGCCCATCACCAGCTCGTAGCGCTCGTCGTCGCTGCGCCGGACCACGACCGGCTGCAGCAGCCCGACCTCGCGGACCGACTGCACCAGCTCGGCCATCGTCTCCTCGTCGAACACCTGGCGTGGCTGGCGGGGGTTGGGGACGATCCGGTCGACCGGCAGCTCTGCGAAGTGGGCGCCGTCGACGGGAGCCAGCTCGCGCGCGGCCCCCGTGCCGCCGGGCTGCAGCGCTGCGCCGCCGCCCTCGGCGTCCACGGACCCTGGCTCTGCCGCCGCTACCCCCGCCGAGGCCC
>JALYMZ010000372.1 GCA_030773435.1 Actinomycetota bacterium
CGCCAGCCCGCCGCAGCGGGAGCACGGCGGGCTGCCGCACCCGACGGTCCTGGCTGCGTGTGCGCTGCTCGGGGTCGACGAGGTCTACGCCGCCGGCGGCGCGCAGGCCGTCGCAATGTTCGCCTACGGGTACGCGCCCACGGCCGACGACCCCGGGTGCCGCCCGGTCGACCTGGTCACCGGACCCGGCAACGTCTACGTCGTCGCGGCCAAGCGGCTGCTCCGCGGCGTCGTCGGGATCGACGCGGAGGCCGGGCCCACCGAGATCGCCGTGCTCGCCGACGACAGCGCCGACCCGGTGCACGTCGCCGCCGACCTGATCAGCCAGGCCGAGCACGACCCGGCCGCCGCCAGCGTCCTCGTCACCCCCAGCTCGGAGCTCGCCGCGGCCGTCGAGGCGGAGCTGCCGCGGCAGGTGGCGGCCACCAAGCACGTCGAGCGGATCAGCGCTGCGCTCGGCGGCCGGCAGTCCGCGCTCGTGCTGGTGCGCGACCTCGACCACGGCCTGCGGGTGGTCGACGCCTACGCCGCGGAGCACCTGGAAATCCACACCGTCGACGCCGCCGACCGGGCGCTGCGGGTCCGCAACGCCGGCGCGGTCTTCGTCGGCCCGTTCGCGCCGGTGTCGCTCGGCGACTACAGCGCCGGCTCCAACCACGTACTGCCGACCGGGGGATGCGCCTGCCACACGTCCGGGCTGTCCGTCCGCACGTTCCGCAAGGCCGTGCACGTCGTGGAGTACGACGAGCAGGCGCTGCGCGACGCGGCCGGGTCCGTGCTGGCGCTGGCCGAGGCCGAGGACCTGCCGGCCCACGGCGCGGCCGTGCGGGCACGCCTGGACCGGCTGTGATCGGCCTCGACGACCTGCCGCTGCGGGAGAGCCTGCGCGGTCAGCGGCCCTACGGCGCGCCCCAGCTCGACGTGCCGGTACGGCTCAACGTCAACGAGAACCCCTACCCGCCCGGCGACACCGTGGTGGAGGCGGTGGCGAAGGCGGTCGCCGAGGCCGCCCGCACCCTGAACCGGTACCCCGACCGGGAGGCGGCGACCCTGCGCGCCGCCCTCGCCGGCTACCTCGGGCACGGGCTCGGCGCGGAGCAGGTGTGGGCGGCGAACGGCTCCAACGAGGTCATGCTGCAGCTGCTGCAGGCGTTCGGCGGCACCGGCCGGGTGGCGCTCTCGTTCGCCCCCACCTACTCGATGTACCCCGAGTACGCCCGCGACACCGACACCACGTGGGTCACCGGCCGGCGCGCCGACGACTTCACCGTCGACCTCCACCACGCCCTCGAGCAGGTCGCCGCCCACCGGCCCAGCGTGGTGCTGCTGGCCTCCCCGAACAACCCGACCGGCACGGCGCTGCCGCTGCAGGTGGTCGGCGCGGTCTGCGCCGCCGCGCCGGGGGTCGTCGTGGTCGACGAGGCGTACGGGGAGTTCCGCCGCGACGGCACGCCCAGCGCGCTGTCGCTGCTGGCGTCGTACCCGAAGCTGGCGGTCGTGCGCACCATGTCCAAGGCGTTCGCGCTCGCCGGCGCCCGGCTGGGCTACCTCGCGGCGGCGCCGGCGCTGGTCGACGCGCTGCGCCTCGTGCGGCTGCCGTACCACCTGTCGGCGGTCACCCAGGCGGTCGCCCTGGCGGCGCTGGACCACGCCGACGAGCTGCTGGCCTCCGTCGCGACGCTGCGGGCCGAGCGCGACCGCACGGTGGACTGGCTGCGCCGGCAGGGCTTGCAGGTGGCCGAGTCCGACGCGAACTTCGCGCTGTTCGGCACGTTCCCCGACCGGCACGCGGTGTGGCAGGGGCTGCTCGAGCGCGGCGTGCTGGTCCGGGAGACCGGCCCGCCGGGATGGCTGCGGGTCTCGATCGGCACCGCCGAGGAGATGGTGGCCTTCCGGACCGCCCTGACCGACACCCTGGCGGCCACCGGGACCGACGGAACGCCGGAGGGAGGCGGCAGGTGAGCCGGATCGCGCGGACGGAGCGCCGGACGAAGGAGTCGAAGGTGCTCGTCGAGCTCGACCTCGACGGCACCGGACGGGCCGACGTCTCCACCGGGGTGCCGTTCTACGACCACATGCTCGAGTCGCTCGCGCGGCACGCGCTGATCGACCTGACGGTGGCCGCCGCCGGCGACGTGCACGTCGACGCCCACCACACCGTCGAGGACGTCGCGATCGTGCTGGGGCAGGCGCTGCGGGAGGCGCTGGGCGACAAGGCCGGCATCCGCCGCTTCGGTGACGCGCTGGTGCCGCTGGACGAGGCGTTAGTGCAGTGCGCGGTGGACGTGTCCGGCCGCCCGTACTGCGTCCACGCCGGGGAGCCGGACGGGCAGGCCTACGTCGTCATCGGGGGGAACTACGCCGGGTCGCTGACCCGCCACGTGCTCGAGACGCTGGCGCACTCCGCGCAGATCACGCTGCATGTGCGGGTGCTGGCCGGGCGGGACCCGCACCACGTGGTGGAGGCGCAGGTCAAGGCGGTGGCGCGAGCGCTGCGTGCCGCGGTGGCGCCGGACCCGCGGGAGCGCGGCGTGCCGAGCACCAAGGGCACCCTGTGACCTACGTGCTCATGGCGCTGGCCGGGTTCGCGGTCGGCGGCGCGATCGCCACCTGGCGGCAGCAGCGCCCGCGGTGGGTCCCCGCGGTGCTCCTCCTCGCCGCCGGCGGGCTGGTGTGGGGGGCCGTGACCGTCCCGGCGGCCGCGCCGTGACCGCCCGGCCTCGCGTCGTGGTCCTCGACTACGGCTCCGGAAACCTGCGCTCGGCCGAGCGTGCGCTGGGCCGAGCCGGTGCGGACGTCGTGGTGTCCGCCGACTACCGCGCCGCGCTCGACGCCGACGGCCTCGTCGTGCCCGGGGTCGGTGCCTTCGCAGCCTGCATGCAGGGCCTGCACGCGGTGCGGGGCGAGGAGCTGATCGGCCGCCGGCTCGCCGGCGGGCGGCCCGTGCTCGGCATCTGCGTCGGGATGCAGGTCCTGTTCGCGCGGGGCGTCGAGCACGGGGTCGAGGCGGCCGGCTGTGGTGAGTGGCCGGGCACGGTCGACCGGTTGCGCGCCGACGTGCTGCCGCACCTGGGCTGGAACACCGTCGAGGTCCCGGACGGGTCCCGGCTGTTCGCCGGGGTGGAGAAGGAGCGGTTCTACTTCCTGCACTCCTACGCCGCCCGGTCCTGGCAGCTGGAGGCGCGGGCGCCGCTGCCCGCGCCGCTGGTGACCTGGGCCATCCACCAGGGCGACCGGTTCGTCGCCGCGGTGGAGAACGGACCTCTGTGTGCCACGCAGTTCCACCCCGAGAAGTCCGGTGCCGCCGGCGGCCGGCTACTGGCTAACTGGATCGCCACGCTGTGACGGCGGGGGTTGGACCGTCGGGTGCGGCCCGGCCGGGCCTGGAGCTGCTGCCCGCCGTCGACGTGGCAGACGGGCAGGCCGTGCGGCTCGTGCAGGGAGTCGCCGGCACCGAGACGTCGTACGGCGACCCCCTCGACGCGGCGGTGGCCTGGCAGGAGGCCGGCGCCCGCTGGATCCACCTGGTCGACCTCGACGCGGCGTTCGGCCGGGGGGACAACCGGGCCCTGCTCGAGCGGGTCGTCGCCTTCGTCGACGTGGCCGTGGAGCTGTCCGGGGGCATCCGCGACGACGCGTCGCTGCGGGCCGCGCTCGACACCGGCTGCGCCCGGGTCAACATCGGCACGGCCGCGCTGGAGGACCCGGCCTGGTGCGCGGCCGCCATCGCGCGGTACGGCGACCGGGTGGCGGTCGGGCTCGACGTGCGCGGACGCACGCTCGCCGCGCGCGGGTGGACGGCGTCGGGAGGTGACCTGTTCGAGGTGCTGGAGCGGCTGGACCGCGACGGGTGCGCCCGCTACGTGGTCACCGACGTGGCCAGGGACGGCACGCTGCAGGGCCCGAACCTCGACCTCTTGCGGTCGGTGTGCGAGCGCACCGCCCGGCCGGTGGTGGCCTCCGGCGGCGTGTCGAGCCTGGCCGACCTGAGGGCGCTGGCGGCGCTGGCGCCGCTGGGGGTGGAGGGCGTGATCGTGGGCAAGGCTCTGTATGCCGGTGCTTTCACGCTGCCGGAGGCGCTGGCGGCCGTCCGACACCCACCTCCTCCGACCATGACGACCGGCTCGCCCATACCCGGCTAGCGGTTTCCGCGGCGACTGCGTTGTCTCGGCGCGCTCATTCGGGTCGCGGTCGGGCCGTAAGGTGGCCGCCGTGTCCCTCGCCGTCCGCGTCATCCCGTGTCTGGACGTCGACGCTGGGCGCGTGGTCAAGGGCGTCAACTTCACCGACCTGCGCGACGCCGGGGACCCGGTGGAGATGGCCCAGGTGTACGACGCCGAGGGAGCCGACGAGCTCACCTTCCTCGACATCTCCGCGTCGGCCGAGGAACGCGCGACCATGCTGGCCGTCGTACGCCGGACCGCCGAGCAGGTGTTCATCCCGCTCACTGTCGGCGGCGGGGTACGCGAGGTCGCCGACGTCGACCGGCTGCTGCGCGCCGGCGCGGACAAGGTTGCCATCAACACCGGCGCGATCGCCCGGCCGGAGGTGATCGGCGAGATCGCGGAGCGGTTCGGCTCCCAGGTGCTGGTGCTCTCGGTGGACGCGCGGCGCCGGCCGGGGATGCCGTCGGGGTTCGAGGTCACGACCCACGGCGGCCGTCGCGGTGCCGGGCTCGACGCCGTGTCGTGGGCGCGCCGCGGCGCCGAGCTGGGGGCGGGGGAGATCCTGCTGAACTCGATGGACGCCGACGGCACCCGCGACGGCTTCGACCTCGAGCTGCTGCGTTCGGTGCGCGCCACGGTGTCCGTGCCGGTGATCGCGTCCGGCGGTGCGGGCCGCCGTGAGCACTTCGGGCCCGCGGTGGACGCCGGGGCCGACGCGGTGCTCGCCGCCACCGTGTTCCACTTCGGTCAGCTCCGCATCGGCGAGGTCAAGGCGGCGCTGGCCCGCGCCGGGTACCCGGTCCGCTGACGGGCCGCCGACCCGCCCTCAGGAATCGGTCTGCGGCTCCTCGGGTGTCTCCCGGACGCCGACGGCAGGCGAATCGGTGAAGGTCGCGGCAAACGCGGCGCGGGCGTCCGCGTCACCGTCGTACTCGACCTGCGCCACCGCGCCGCGGCCGTGGGCGAACATCGCCAGCTCGGCCGGCAGGCCACGCACGACCAGGGTCGGCTCACCGTCCTGCACCCGGACCACCGCGGTGCGGTCGGTTCGCACGAGCTCGACCCCGACCGGCGACCGGCGCAGCAGCATGCGCCCGGTCCGGCGCACCACCGACCACAACGCGTCCTCGTCGAGGGTCTCCAGGGTCCGTGGTGACCAGCCGGCCCGGGCGCGGCGGACGTCCTCGTGGTGGACGAAGAACTCCATGGTGTTCGCGGCCGCGTCCAGCCGCGGGGTCCGCAACGGCGACCAGCGCGGCGGCCCCGCGCGCAGCCGGTCCACCAGCTCGGTGAACCCGTGCCGGCGCTGCAGCCGCCGCATCGACCGGCCGGTCAGCCCCGAGAGCCACGGCACCACGATGCCGGCGGACGACACCGGCAGCGTCTCGCGGAGCACCAGGTGCGCGGCGAGGTCGTACGCCGACCAGCCACGGCACAGCGTCGGAGCCTCCGGGCCGACCCGCGCGAGCAGGTCGCACAGCGCGAGGCGCTCACGGCGCGACAGCGGCAGCACACCGCCCGATCCTAGGGGGTCGCCGCCGGAGTCTCATGGCGAGCGGCGCGCGTATCGACGCAGGTCAGGCAAGCGAACTCGGGTCGGACGGGACGTCCACAGCGTAGCGGCGCAGCAGTTGGACCGGGACGATCTCGGCAGCCCTCTCGTGCGTCGCCGCGAGCACCACCGCCGGAGCCACGCCGGCCTCGTGCGCCTGCAGCCACCGGGCGGCGACGACGCACCAGCGGTCGCCGGGTCGCAGGCCGGGAAAGCGGTACTCCGGTCGCGGCGTCACCAGGTCGTTGCCCACCCGCAGCTGGTGAGCCAGGAACTCCCGGGAGACGACCGCGCACACGGTGTGGCTGCCGAGGTCCTCCCGACCCGGAGAACAGCAGCCGTCCCGGTAGAACCCGGTCAGCGGGTCGGCGCCGCACACCTCCAGCGCGCCGCCCAGCACGTTGCGCTCTGCGGTCATGACCCCAGGGTGGCACGGCAGCTACGCCGGCCACGGGCGCCGAGGTGCGCGAGAATGGGCCGGTGACCGCCCCCCCGGACCGCCGCACCGGCGCCCCCGCGTCCCGGCTCGACCCGGCGATCGCCGCGCGGCTCAAGCGCGACGTCGACGGGCTCGTCGTCGCCGTGGTACAGCAGCACGACACCGGCGAGGTCCTCATGGTGGGGTGGATGGACGACGAGGCGCTGCACCGCAGCCTCACCACCGGCCGCGCGACGTACTGGAGCCGCAGCCGGCGGCGGCACTGGGTCAAGGGCGAGACGTCCGGGCACCGGCAGTGGGTCCGCGGCGCCCGCCTGGACTGCGACGGCGACGCGGTGCTGCTGCTGGTGGACCAGGAGGGCCCGGCCTGCCAC
>JALYMZ010000373.1 GCA_030773435.1 Actinomycetota bacterium
GACCTGCAGGTCGTCGCCGCCGACCGATCCGGTGAGATCGACCTGTTCACGGCCGAGCGCGACGGCGTCCTGACCGCGCCGACGGCGTGGCTGTTCGGCAACGAGGCCTGGGGGCTGCCGCCTGAGCTGGCGGCGCTGGCCGACGTCGTCGTCGCGGTGCCGATCTTCGGCCGCGCCGAGAGCCTCAACCTCGCGTCGGCGGCCGCCGTGTGCCTCTACGCCTCGGCGCGGGCCCAGCGTGCGGCGTGAGGCCCGCGACCCTGGCCGCGGTCGGTGGTCAGGGATATCTTGCGCTGTTGTGGGAGCCGAGTACGACGACCTGCCCGACGGGGTCGTGATCGCCGACGAGACGGCGACCGTGACGCAGGTCAACGCCGCAGCGGCCCGGCTCCTCCGGCGGCGCCAGGCCGATCTGGTCGGACAGCCGCTGGCCAGCGTGCTCGCCCTGCGTGACGTCGAGGGCCGCGAGTGGTGGTCGTGCGTCGCGCCGTACGACGGGTTGACCACCCGAAGCCGGCTGGTGGAGAGCACCTGGTATCTCCCCGACGGCACCGAGATCCTGCTCACCGCGCGGCTGCTACGCGAGCGCACCGGCGGCCCTGTCGTCCGGCTGGCCGCGTCGCTGCGCGACTCGCGGTCGCGGCACCGCATCGACCGCTCCCGCTCCGACCTCGTGGCCACCGTCGCGCACGAGCTGCGCTCGCCGCTGACCGGCGTCAAGGGGTTCACCTCGACGCTGCTGGCCAAGTGGCAGCGCTTCAGCGACTCGCAACGACTGCTGATGCTGCAGACCGTCGACGCCGACGCGGACCGGCTGACCCGATTGATCGCCGAGCTGCTCGACGTGGCTCGCATCGACTCCAACCGGCTGCAGCTGCGGCGGCAGCCGCTGGACCTGGCGGAGGCCACCCGCAAGCTGCTCGAGTCGGTCCCCGTCGGTGACCGGTCGATGCGGCCGCAGCTGCAGGCGGTGCCCACGGTGTGGGTCGACCCGGACAAGTACGCGCAGATCCTCATCAACCTGGTGGAGAACGCGGCCCGGCACGGCGAGGGCACCATCACCGTGGGGGTGGCGCCGGCCGGGGACGTCGTGGAGGTCTGGGTGCAGGACGAAGGTCCCGGCATCCCCGAGGACCTGCGCAGCCGGGTGTTCACCAAGTTCTGGCGGCACGGGCACCGCAGCGGCACCGGACTCGGGCTCTACATCGTCAACGGCCTGGTCGCCGCGCACGGCGGCACGGTCACCATCGGCAGTGGGACCGACGGCCGCGGCGCGCGGATGTGCATCCGGCTCCCGGTGGGTGAGCCAGCCGCCGTGCAGTGAAACCGGGTCGCTGCGGTCGCGACGGGTTCCTAGACTTGCCCCGATCCGCCCCGCCAAGGCCAGCAGCGACGTGGGCGGCCGGCCGAGAGGATGACATGTCGGGCCCCAGTTCCGCCTACGACCCGGTGCAGGTGGCGCCGCTGCACGCCGACGAGGTCGCCGCGGCCCGGGACGAGGCGCTGGCGGCGATCGCCGCCGCCGATTCCCTGGACGCGCTGACGCAGGTGCGGCTGCGGCACGCCGGTGACCGGTCACCGCTGGCGCTGGCCAACCGCGAGATCGGTGCCCTGCCGCCGCAGGCACGCAAGGAAGCCGGCCTGCGGGTGGGGGAGGCGCGGCGCGCCGTCACCGTGGCGCTGGAGGACCGCCGTACGACGTTGGAGGCCGAGCACGAGGAACGCATGCTCGTCGAGGAGGGGGTCGACGTCACGCTGCCGTGGGACCGCGACCCGCGCGGTGCGCGGCATCCCCTGACCACGCTCCAGGAGCGGATCGCGGAGGTGTTCGTCGCGATGGGCTGGGAGGTGGCGGAGGGGCCCGAGGTGGAGGCCGAGTGGCTCAACTTCGACGCGCTCAACATGGGGCCGGACCACCCGGCCCGGACCATGCAGGACACGTTCTGGCTGGAGCCGCCCGAGGCGGGGATCGTGCTGCGCACGCACACCTCACCGGTGCAGGCCAGGACGATGCTGGCCCAAGGGCCACCGATCTACGTGATCTGTCCCGGCCGCGCGTTCCGCACCGACGAGCTCGACGCCACCCACTCCCCGGTGTTCCACCAGGTCGAGGGCCTCGCCGTCGACGAGGGGCTCTCGCTGGCGCATCTGAAGGGGACGCTCGACCACTTCGCGGCGGCGATGTTCGGCGCCGGCACCGTCACCCGCTTCCGCCCGTCGTACTTCCCGTTCACCGAACCGAGCGCCGAGGTCGACCTGGTGTGCCCGGCCTGCCGGAACACCGACCCGGCGGTGCAGACGTGCCGGACCTGCCGCGGTGAGGGCTGGCTGGAGTGGGGCGGCTGCGGTGTGGTGAACCCACGCGTGCTGGTGGCGTGCGGTGTCGACCCCGGCCGCTACTCCGGCTTCGCCTTCGGCATGGGCCTGGAGCGCACGTTGATGGTCCGGCACGGCATCGAGGACCTGCGCGACATCGTCGAGGGCGACGTGCGCTTCACCGCCGCGTTCGGGCTGGAGGTCTGATGCGGGTCCCGCTGTCCTGGCTGCGCGAGTACGTCGACCTGCCCGCCGAGGTGCCGGCCGCCGACGTCGCTGCCCGGCTCACCATGGCCGGCCTCAAGCTGGAGTCGCTGCACGCGCCGGCGGCCGACCTCGCTGGTCCGCTGGTCGTGGGTCGGGTGGTGGCCTACGAGTCCGAGACGCACGCCAACGGCAAGACGGTGCGGTGGTGCCAAGTCGATGTCGGGCAGTCCGGCGACGCCGAGCCGCGAGGCATCGTCTGCGGGGCCGCCAACTTCGACGTCGACGACCTCGTCGTCGTCGCGCTGCCGGGCGCGGTGCTCCCCGGCGGCTTCGCGATCTCGGCCCGGCGCACCTACGGTCACGAGTCCGACGGGATGATCTGCTCGCCCCGCGAGCTCGGCCTGGGTGACGACCACCGCGGGATCCTCGTGCTCGGCCGGGACGAGGCCAAGCCCGGCGACGACGCCGCGGACCTGCTCCAGCTGCGCGACGACGTCGTCGAGCTGGAGATCAACCCCGACCGGGCCTACGCGCTGTCGCTGCGGGGCGTGGCCCGCGAG
>JALYMZ010000374.1 GCA_030773435.1 Actinomycetota bacterium
CGGGGCATGCCGGGTCGGCGGTGCTCGGGCGGGCCCTCGGGGCGGCGCTGATCACGCCGCTTGGGAAGATGTTGTACGTCGGGGGGGACGCTGAAATCCTCCGTTGCGACGCCGATGCGTGTCCACAGCCTGCTGCGGTGGTCCTCGCGTCCACAGCGAGCTCACGGTCGGCGGCACGATCCGCCGTCACCGTGGACCCTCGCCGGCATGACCGCAGCAGTTCACCGCGCCGCCGACCAGCCTCCCGACCCGCCGCAGCCCGAACCCGACAACCGGCCGCTCGACTCCCACTCGGCGCTCCTGCGACAGGCGGCCGAGCAGGCTGGGGTCGTCAGCCGGCGGCAAGCGGTGGCGTCGGCGTCACCGATTCGTGGATCCGCGCCCGGCTTCGCGCAAGGCAGTGGCAGCGGGTGCACTGCGGGGTCTATGCCGTCTTCACCGGCCCGCTGCCGTGGCCGACGCGATGCTGGGCAGCCCTGCTGTACTGCGGTGACGGGGCCGCGCTCGCCGGCGAGACTGCGCTGGCGTGGTGGCAGCCGCGGCCGACCGGCAGCTGGCCGCAGGTCACCGACGGTCCGGTCGTGGTCGCCATCGACCAGCGGCGACGTGTCGAGGAGCCCGACGGCATCCGGGTCTGGCGGCTGACAGCGCTGGACGACCAGGTGCACCCGCTGCGTGTCCCCCGCCGGCTGCGGGTGGAGACGGCGGCGCTGTTGTCGGCGTCCCGCGTCCGGCAGCCCCACGACGCGATCGGGGTGATCGCCGACGTGTGCCAGCAGGGCTTAACGACGCCGCACCGGCTGCTGCTCACCCTGCGGGCGCTCCCGGACAACACCCGGTTGCGAGCCGAGCTGCGCGAGGTTCTCGGTGACGTCGCGGCGGGGGCCTACTCCTACCTCGAGGTGCAGTACCTGCGCCGCGTCGAGCGGCCGCACGGGTTGCCGACCGGCGTCCGCCAGCGCGTGGTGCGCCGAGGCAGGCAGGTGTGGTTCCGAGACGTCGAGTACGTCGGCTACGCCGTGCTCGCCGAGCTGGATGGACGGCTGGGACACGAGACGTTCCTCGATCGCAGCCGCGACGTCGACCGGGACAACGCCGCGACGAGAGCCGGGGCGCAAACCTATCGGATCGGCTATCGGCAAGTTCTCGGTGACGCGTGCGCAACGGCGCAGCTGATGGCCGACGCGCTACGCGGATCCGGGTGGCGCGGCCGTCCGCGCCGCTGCGGTCGTCGATGCCCGGTCCGATGAGCGATCGCCGCCACCGGCGCGAGCAAAGGAGGATTTCAGCCCCAGGACGTACAAACTCCTCCTAAGCGGCGCCGCGGACCCCCGGAGCCGGGCGCCGGGGCGGGCGAGCGCGGCCGGTCAGGCCCAGAGCTGGCCTTCCAGCCGCTGCTCGGCCTCGTCCACCGTGCCCTCGTAGGCGCCGGTGGACAGGTACTTCCAGCCCCCGTCGGCGACGACGAAGACGATGTCGGCGCGGTCACCCGCCCGAACCGACGCGGCCGCCTGCGCCAGCGACGCATGCAGCACCGCCCCGGTCGAGATCCCGGCGAAGATCCCCTCCAGCTCCAAGAGCTCCCGCACCCGGCGCACCGCGTCCCGGGGGCCGACCGAGAAGCGGGCGTCGATGAGCGCCGCGTCGTACAGCTCCGGGACGAACCCCTCGTCGAGGTTGCGCAGCCCGTAGACCAGCTCGCCGTACCGCGGCTCGGCGGCGACTACCCGGACCCCCGGGGCGTGCTCGCGGAAGAACCGGCCGGCACCCATCAGCGTGCCGGTGGTGCCGAGCCCGGCGACGAAGTGGGTGATCGACGGCAGGTCGGCGAGGATCTCGGCCGCGGTGCCGTCGTAGTGCGCGGCCGCGTTCGCCGGATTGCCGTATTGGTAGAGCATCACCCAGTCCGGGTGCTCCTCGGCCAGCTGCTTGGCGACGCGCACGGCCTCGTTGGAGCCGCCGGCGGCTGGCGAGGAGACGATCTCCGCGCCCCACATCCGCAGCAGCTGCCGGCGCTCGACGGAGGTGTTCTCCGGCAGCACGCACACCAGGCGGTAGCCGCGCAGCTTCGCCGCCATGGCCAGTGAGATCCCGGTGTTGCCGGAGGTGGGCTCGAGGATCGTGCAGCCGGGTCGCAGCGTGCCGTCCTTCTCCGCCGTCAGCACCATCGCCAGCGCCGCCCGGTCCTTGACCGACCCAGTCGGGTTCTGGTCCTCCAGCTTCGCCCACAGCCGCACGTCGGGTCCCGGCGACAGCCGCGGCAGCCCGACCAGCGGGGTGCCGCCTACGGTGTCGAGGAGGGAGTCGAACCGCATCGCCGCACCCCCCGCCGTCAGCCGCCGGCCACGGCGGGGAGGATGACGACCGCGTCCCCGTCGGACACCGACGTGTCCAGTCCGCCGGTGAAGCGGACGTCCTGGTCGTTGACGTAGACGTTGATGAAGCGCCGCAGGTCGTCGCCGTCGACCAGCCGCTCCCTGATCCCGGGGTGGTTGGCCTCCAGGTCCTCGATCACCGCGCCGAGGGACGCGCCCTGCGCGGACACCGCCTTCTGCCCGCCGGTGTAGGTCCGCAGGATCGTCGGGACACGTACCTCGACCGCCATCTACTGCTCCTGGTTCTCCGTCGTGCTCGTGGCGCTGGCGGCGATGTCGTCGTACGACGGAACGACGCGCACCTCCTCCTCGGTCACGACACCCTCAACGATCCGGAACGAGCGAAATTCCACCGGCCCGTCTCCGGTGCCGGACTCGCGCGTCGACACCAGCACGTAGTGGGCGCGCGGCTCCTGAGCGATGCCGACGTCCGTGCGCGACGGGTAGGCCTCGGTCGCGGTGTGGGAGTGGTAGATGACGACCGGCTCCTCGCCGCGTGCCCACATGTCCTGGTAGAGCGCGAGCAGGTCGGCCGAGTCGAATTCGTAGAACGTCGGCGAGCGGGCCGCGTTGAGCATGGGCACGAACCGCTCAGGCCGGTCCGACCCCTCGGGGCCGGCGACCACTCCGCAGGCCTCGTCGGGGTGGTCACACCGGGCGTGCGCGACGATCGCGTCCCGCGTCGCCCGGTCGATGGTCAGCACGCGGTCGAGGGTAGGTCGGCCGGCCTCACCGGCCAGCCGGCGCGAGCCCCGCGTCCGCATGGTGAGACGCTTCAGTCGCCGGCCGCCGCCTGGACCAGCGTCTCCTGCACGTAGCCCAGCCAGTCGTAGATGTCGTGCAGGTGGGTGCGAGGGTCGTCGTCGGGCAGCCCGTCCCAGAACCCGTCGTCGCCCTCCTCCACGCCGAGGCGGGTGGCCAGGGCGAGGCGTACGTCGGTGAGGGTGCGCAGCCAGGCCCGGACCTCGGCTTCGTCGAGCTCCACCTCCACCGCGGCGCCGCCCGTGTCGCCGGCGTCGACACCGGCACCCTGGCCGTAGGGATCCTCGGCGCCGGCCGCGTCGGCCAGCCCCCCACGCAGCAGCGAGTCGATCACCGTGCGTCCGTTGGCGGACTTGTCCGCGCGCAGCGAGCGTTCGGTGAAGCGCCGGAACTCCGCCGCCGACTCCTCGTCGTCGCGGTAGGCGTCGGGCAGCAACCGCTGCAGCACCGGGTCGTCGGGTGGCTGGATCGGCCCGTGCAGGTCCACCAGGTCCGACAGCGGGTCGTCGTCACCGCCGCCGCCACTGCCGCCGTACGTCGAGGGCGACACGCCCTCACCGACCAGCTCGACGACCTGCGACACCAGGTTGCGGATCAGCGCCGCCTCGAGCACCGCGAACTCGGCCTGTACCCGCCCCTGGCGGCCCCGGCTGAAACCGTGCCTCACGTGTCGGCCTTCTCCAGCGTCGCCCACAAGCCGTAGCCGTGCATGGCCGCGACGTCGCGCTCCATCTCCTCGCGGGTGCCGTGCGCGACCACGGCCTTGCCGTCGTGGTGGACCTGGAGCATCAGCTTCTCAGCCTTCTCCTTCGGGTAGCCGAAGTACTCGCAGAACACGTAGGTGACGTAGGACATCAAGTTGACGGGGTCGTTCCACACGATCGTGATCCAGGGCAGGTCCGGACGGACCAGCTGATCGATGTCCGGGCGCTCGACCTCGGTCGGGCTGGGTGCTGCGGTCACGCCTCCATTGTCCCCACCGCTGGTGTCGGGCTCACCTCTAGGCTGACGGCCGTGACCGGCTCGACCGCCCTGCTCACCGACCACTACGAGCTCACCATGCTCCAGGCGTCGCTGCGCAGCGGGGCCGCAGACCGGCGCGCGGTGTTCGAGCTGTTCGGTCGCCGCCTGCCGCCCGGGCGCCGGTTCGGTGTGGTGGCCGGGGTGGGCCGGGCGCTGCAGGCGCTGGCGGCGTTCCGCTTCGACGACGACGTCCTCGCCTGCCTGCGGGAGCGCCGGGTGGTCGACGAGGCGACGCTGTCCTGGCTCGGGGAGTTCCGGTTCTCCGGCGACATGTGGGGATACGCCGAGGGCGAGACCTACTTCGCCGGCTCGCCGCTGCTCGTGGTAGAGTCGACCTTCGCCGAGGCCGTGCTGCTGGAGACGCTGCTGCTGTCGATCTACAACCACGACTGCGCGGTCGCGTCGGCCGCCTCCCGCATGGTCCTGGCCGCCGAGGGCCGGCCGTGCATCGAGATGGGGTCGCGGCGTACGCACGAGGAGGCCGGGGTGGCGGCGGCGCGGGCCGCGTACATCGCCGGTTTCGCCTCGACGTCGAACCTGGCCGCCGGTCAGCGGTACGGCGTACCGACCGCCGGCACCAGCGCGCACGCCTTCACGCTGGTGCATGACAGGGAACGGGACGCGTTCGCCGCGCAGGTGGCGGCGTTGGGTCGCGGTACGACGCTGCTCGTCGACACCTACGACGTCGAGGGGGCCGTCGAGACCGCGGTCGAGGTGGCCGGCCGGGGGCTCGGCGCCGTACGTCTGGACAGCGGAGACCTGACCGCGCTGGCGCGGCAGGTGCGCCGCCAGCTGGACCGGCTCGGAGCCACCGGAACCCGCGTGGTGGTGACCAGTGACCTCGACGAGCACGCGATCGCGGCGTTGGCCGCCGCGCCGGTGGACGGCTACGGCGTGGGCACCTCGCTGGTGACCGGTAGCGGGCACCCGACGTGCGGGTTCGTCTACAAGCTGGTCGCGCGGTCGGGCTCGGGGGCGGCCGGTGACGGGCTGGTGGCGGTGGCGAAGCGGAGCAGCGACAAGCTGTCGATCGGTGGCCGCAAGTGGGCGGTGCGCCGTCGGGACGGTGACGGGGTCGCGGCCGCCGAGGTCGTCGGCGTCGGCGCCCTCCCGCCGGTCGGACCGCACGACCGCGAGCTGATGGTGCCGCTGGTGCGTGCCGGCGAGATCGTCGGGCGCGAACCGCTGAAGGCGGCGCGTGACCGGCACCGGCGCGCGCACGCGGAGCTGCCGCTGTCGGCGCGGCAGATGTCACGCGGCGAGCCGGCGATCCCGACCGACTACCTTGGAGACGGACGGCCCGGTTCTCCCACGCCGTTCGCCCCGCCCCGGCACGACAGTCAGGAGGCAGACCGATGACGCGGGCGCTCATCGTGGTCGACGTGCAGAACGACTTCTGTGAGGGCGGCAGCCTGCCGGTGTCGGGCGGTGCCGAGGTGGCGTTCCGGCTCGGGCGGCTGCTGCACGCCTGGCACGAGACGGACCCGGCCGACCGCGACTACCGGTACGTCGTCGCGACCCGCGACCACCACATGGACCCCGGCGACCACTTCTCCAACGACCCCGACTTCGTGCGCTCCTGGCCGCCGCACTGTGTCGCCGGCACCGATGGCGAGGCGTTCCACCCCAACCTCGACCCGCAGCCGTTCGACGCGGTCTTCCTCAAAGGTGAGCACCAGGCCGCCTACTCCGGCTTCGAGGGCAAGGAGTCCAGCGGCAAGGCGCTCGCTGAGTGGTTGCGCGCGCACGGCGTCGACAGCGTCGACGTCGCCGGGGTCGCCACCGACCACTGCGTGCGCGCCACCGCGTTGGACGCCCGGCAGGAAGGGTTCGGCACCCGGCTACTGCTCAACTACTGCGCCGGGGTGGCGCCGCAGACCACGCAGCGGGCCATCGAGGAGATGAGCAGCGCCGGCGTCGCGATCATCGAGCTCAACCGCCGCTGACCGGACGCGTCCCCGCCCGAGGCGACGTCTCACCAGGTGCCGAGGGTACGCAGCACCAGGCCGACCCCGACGACAATGACCAGCGCAGCAGCCATCGCGGGTAGCACACGCACCGCCCGCAGCAACAAGGAGTTCCGGTCGCTCGCCTGCCGGCGCTCGGCCCACCGCTGCACCCGGTCGCGTGCGTGCGCCAGCGCCAGGCCGGTACCGATCAGGGCTAGGGCCATCCCGACCCCGTAGGCGAGCACCAGCAGAACACCGAACCAGGCCCGACCCAGCGCGATGCCCCCGAGCAGTACCACCAGCGCCGAAGGGCTGGGAACCATGCCGCCGGCGAACCCCACCGCGACCAGGCTGCGGGCGCCGGTGGCCGGTGGCGGGTGGGTGTGCGTCCCGCCCCAGCCGTGGGAATGTGCGTGCCCGTGGTCGTGCGCGTGGTCGTCCCCGTGGGGGTGATCGTGCGTGTGGTCGTCCGCGTGGTGGTGGTGGTGGTCATGGCCGCCACTCGCGGCACCGACCAGTACGGCTGCGCGCTGGGTCACGGTGGCGGTCGAGCCCCGACGCAGCGCCTGGCGGAGCAGCGTCACGCCGATGCCGACCAGCAGCAGGCCACTGGCCAGGCCGAGCCAGGTGTAGATGCGTGCCGGTGAGGCCAGGGCCAGGGCCGAGAACAGGATGCCCAGCACGAGCACGCCAGCAGTGTGGGTGGCGGTGACGGTCAGACCGATGATGGCGACCTGGCGCAGCGAGCTGCGTCGGCCGAGCAGGTAGGCAGCCATCAGGGTCTTGCCGTGACCGGGGGCGAACGCGTGCAGCGCCCCGAGACCGATCGACAGCAGCAGCGCGATCGCGGCGAAGCCCCAGCCCAGGTCGCGCGACGCCACCAGGTTGGTGAAGGCCGCCGTCAGACGGTCCACCCGCGCGGCGCCGGAGCCGGCGGCCGACGCTCCTGCGCCGGACCTGTCCGCCGGTGTGCCGGTGCCGGGCAGTACACGCATGCTGGCGCTGCGCTGGTCCAGCGGCGACGACAGCAGGTCTGCGGGGTAGTCGGTCAGCTCGCCGGACACGCTGCGTGTCGCCACGTCACTGTCGACGAGGTCGACCCCGACCCCGGTTGCCGTGATTTCCCGCCAGCCGGTGCGCTCCAGGCTGTTCTGGTCGACGTACTCCAGCTCCTGGCCGGTGGTGGTGAGCGGACGGGCGGTACGGACCTCGCAGGTGAGCCGCATCGTGCGCAGCCCGGCCTGCCCGGGCGGCAGGCGCAGGTCGCTGGACCGGACCGTGAGCGGCTGGCGGCTCCCGCCGACTGTCAGCTCGAGGCCGGGCAGCAGCCGCGCACAGGCACGCTGCGCGTAGGCGGCCGCCTCCTGCGGTGTCACACCGCCGGGTCGGTCGGCGTCGGGGAACTGCTGGATCGTGGGGATCTCGGCGGAGTCCACCACCACTCGGACCGCCACTGCGTGCGGCTGCACCCGCAACCCGCTGTACGAGTTGACCGTGAAGTTGCCCAACGGGTGCGCCGTCGCCGCCGGAGCCAGCACCGTGGCCGCGACCAGAACCGCGAGGAGCGCGAGCACGACACGCGTCAGCGCCGCCCCGGCCCGCACGGCCATCAGGAGTCCAGCCGCTGCAGTGCCGCCTCCGCCCGGGGGGCGAGCAACGGCGAGAAGTGCGGGTTCAGCTGCAGCGAGCGGTGCAACGACGCGCGGGCGGCCGCCCGCATACCCAGAGACTTCTCGATCATGCCACGGTGGAAGGCGAACAGCGCGCTCTTGGTGCCGAGTCGCGCGGCCTCGCGGGCGAACCGTAACGCCTGACGGTCCCGGCCGTTGGCGTGCAGGGCCCACGCGTACGCGTCTGCAGCCTCGACGCTGGGCTGTCGCTGCCACGCAGACCTGGCCGCGCGCAGCGCGGCCCGCGGCCGGCCGTGGTCGGCGTCGAAGAGGGCCAGCTCGACGTCGACGTTGACGCCCTGCGCCGCGAACAGCGCCTGCGTGGCGCGTACCACGCGCTCCTGGCGCGCGGCCGCGTCGTCTCGTCCGAGGGACCGCAGCAGATCGGCGTAGGCGATCAGGTGGCTGGGCAGCGGCAGCCGCCGCGCCACCTCCTCGTAGCGCCGCACCGCCGTGGCGATGTTCCCGCGCGCCGCGGCAACCTTCGCCCGTCCCGCTACGAGGGCCGTGTACGACGGGTCCTGACGCAGGCCACGCGCGTAGTAGGAGTCTGCGCGGTCGAGTTGTCCGGAGTTCCACGCCAGCTCGCCGAGGTAGTACAGGCAGAACGCGATGTCGGAAGGCCGGGTGGCGGTGTCGAGCGCCCGCTCCAGTGCGGCCCGCGCCGGCCCGAGCCGTCCGCGCAGCTCCCAGGCGTAGGAGGCGCGGGTGAAGGATGCGACGCCCGGTTTGAGGTCGAGCATGCGCTGCAGCGCACCGAACGCCTCTCGGTAACGCCCGAGCTGGATCAGCGCGTCGCTCATGACGCCGTAGTTCACGGCGCTGTAGGGGTTGATGGCGCGCGCCGCGCGCGCGTGCGACAGCGCGGCGGCGAACCGGTGCTGGGC
>JALYMZ010000375.1 GCA_030773435.1 Actinomycetota bacterium
ACCCTGACCAGGTCGCGGGCCGACAGTCCCCAGGCGCGCGCCGCGTCGTTGACGGCGACGACCAGGGTCGGCTTGCCGCCGGTCGACCCGACCACCGTGACGACCCCTGGCCGTCCGGCCGGCATCCGGCCGCGCACGTCCAACGTCAGCCTGCGTACGTCCGCCGCGCCGGCCCCGTCGGCACGGTGCCCGACGTAGGCGACGCCGTTGACGTCCTCGGCCCGCGAGGCCAGGTCGCCGGCGGCGGCCAGCAGCTGCTCCACCCGGACCCGTTCGAGCTCCTTCTCCGCCGTGCGCAGCCGCTCCACCACGTCGTGGAGCCGCTCGGGCAGCTCCTCCGGACGCACCTTCAGCGCCTCCGACAGCTGCGCGAGGAGCACGTGCTCACGGGCGAGGAACCGGTACGCGTCGGCGCCGACCAGGGCCTCGACCCGGCGCACGCCTGCGCCGATCGACGACTCCCCCAGCAGCTTGACAACGCCGAGCTGGCCGGAGCGGCCGGCGTGCGTGCCGCCGCACAGCTCGCGGGCCCAGTCGCCTACCGAGACGACCCGCACCTGCTCGCCGTACTTCTCGCCGAACAACGCGACCGCGCCGACCCGGCGCGCCTCGTCCTGGGTCATCAGGTCGGCGTGCACGCCGAGGTCGGCGAGCACGAGGTCGTTGACCCGGACCTCGACGTCGGCGAGGACCGAGCCCGGCACCGCGCCGGTGGCCGCGAAGTCGAACCGGAACCGACCGGGAGCGTTCTCCGAGCCGGCCTGGGTGGCCGTCTCGCCGAGCGCCTCCCGGAACGCCTTGTGCACCATGTGCGTGGCGGTGTGCGCCCGGCTGATCGAGCGGCGCCGGGCTACGTCGACCGAGGCCTGCGCGGCGGCGCCGACGGTGACCTCGCCGGCCAGCACACGCGCTCGGTGCACGATCACCCCCGCGATCGGCGACTGCACATCCAGCACCTCGACGCGGGCTCCGTCGGCGAGCTCGATCACGCCCTGGTCCGCGAGCTGACCGCCACCCTCGGCGTAGAACGGCGTGCGGTCGAGGACCAGGTCGATCTCCGCGCCCGCACCGGCGGAATGCGTGGTGGCGCCGGCGGCGACGATCCCGCGCACGGTGGCGTCCGAGACCACCTCGTCGTAGCCGGTGAACTCCACCGCGGTGCCGATCACGTCGGCCACCGCCCGGTAGGCGGTGGCGTCGGCGTGCTGGCCCTTCTTGGCCTTCGCGTCCGCCTGGGCGCGCCGGCGCTGCTCGCTCATCAGCCGGCGGAACTCCGCCTCGTCGACCTGCAACCCCTGCTCGGCGGCCATCTCCAGGGTGAGGTCGATGGGAAAGCCGAACGTGTCGTGCAGCTGGAACGCCTTGGTGCCGCTGAGCTGCCCAGGCCCGCGCCGGTCACCGCCGTGCCGGCGGGCCTCGGCCGCGGCCGCCTCGAAGATCTGGGTGCCGGTGCGCAGCGTCTGGCGAAACGCCTCTTCCTCGGCGTACGCGACCTGGCGGATCCGGTCCCACTGCGTCTCGAGGTCGGGGTAGGATCGGGCCATCAAGTCCTTGCTCACCGGCAGCAGCTCAGGCAGCGTCGGCACGTCGACGCCGAGCAGCCGCATGGAGCGGACCGCCCGCCGGATCAGCCGGCGCAGCACGTAGCCGCGGGCCTCGTTGCCCGGGGTGACGCCGTCGCCCATCAGCATCAGCGCGCTGCGCACGTGGTCGGCCACCACGCGGAACCGCACGTCGTCGCCGTGGTCGGCGCCGTAGCGGCGCCCCGACAGCTCCGCGGCCCGGGCGATGACCGGGTACACCTCGTCGATCTCGTAGAGGTTGTCCTTGCCCTGCAGGAGGTAGGCGACCCGCTCCAGCCCCATGCCGGTGTCGATGTTCCTCGCCGGCAGGTCGCCGCGGACGTCGAAGTCGGCCTTGCTGCGGACCGCGCTCAACTCGTGCTGCATGAAGACGAGGTTCCAGATCTCCAGGAAGCGGTCCTCGTCGACGACCGGGCCGCCGTCGGGACCGTGCGCCGGTCCGCGGTCGACGTAGATCTCGCTGCACGGTCCGCCCGGCCCGGGCACTCCCATGTGCCAGTAGTTGTCGACCACGCCACGCCGCTGGATCCGCTCCTCGGGCAGATCGGCGACCCGCCGCCAGGCGTCGGCGGCCTCGTCGTCGTCCTCGTAGACGGTGACCCAGATCCGGTCGGGGTCGAAGCCGTAGCCGCCGGCGTCCTGGCTGCCGGTGACCAGTTGCCAGGCCAGCTGCACCGCTCCGGCCTTGAAGTAGTCGCCGAAGCTGAAGTTGCCGTTCATCTGGAAGAACGTGCCGTGCCGGGTGGTCTTGCCGACTTCCTCGATGTCGAGCGTGCGCACGCACTTCTGCACGCTCGCGGCCCGCTGGTACGGCGGCGTCTCCTGGCCGAGGAAGTAGGGCTTGAACGGCACCATGCCGGCGTTGACGAACAGCAGGTTGGGGTCGTCGAGCAGCAGCGACGCGGACGGCACGACGGTGTGGTCGTGCCGCTCGAAGTGCCGTAGGAACCGGCGCCGGATCTCCGCGGTGTCCATCAGGTGCTGCCTCCTTCCCGACCGGTGGTGAGGGCGGCCCGGTGGCCACCGGGGTCGGGGAGGCCGAGCTGGTGCCGCAGCGCGGTCTCGCGCTCGGCCATGCCGTCGCGGACGTCCGCGCCGAACAACCGCAGCCCGAAGGCGAGGGC
>JALYMZ010000376.1 GCA_030773435.1 Actinomycetota bacterium
CCGTGACGTGCACCGGCTGCGCGCCGGCTGCGACGCGATCGTCGTCGGCACCGGGACCATCCGCGCCGACGACCCGCATCTGACCTCGCGCCCGGACGGGTCACCGCTGCCGCGCGCACAGCAGCCCCTGCGGGTCATCATCGGCCACTCGCCGCTGCCGCGCTCTGCGCGCGTTCTCGACGCCGCGGCCGACACCGTGCACCTGCGCACGCACGACGTCGCTGCGGTGCTGCAGGAGCTGTTCCGCCGAGAGCGCTGGCATGTGTGGCTGGAGGGCGGTCCCCGGCTGGCCGGCGCCTTCGTCGCCGCGGGCCTCGTCGACGAGGTCGTCGCGTACGTCGCGCCGGTGCTGCTCGGCGCCGGCCCGCCGGCGCTCGGCGACGCCGGTGTCGGCACCATCGCCGACGCCGTGCGGCTGGAGGTGCGCGACGTCGTACCGGTCGGTCCGGACCTGCGGGTCACCGCCACGCCGGGTCGGCCCGCACCATGGAGCGGGTGAGCGATGTTCACCGGGATCGTCGAAGAGGTCGGCGAGGTCGTCGACCTGGTGCGGCAGCCGGACGCCGCCCGGCTCACCGTCCGTGCTCCGCGGGTGGTCCCCGAGTCCCGGCGCGGTGACTCGGTCGCCGTCGACGGCTGCTGCCTCACCGTGGCGGCACGCGACTCCGACACCTTCACCGCCGACGTGATGCAGGAGACGCTCGACCGGACCTCCCTGGGTGCGTTGGTCGCCGGTGCGTCGGTGAACCTGGAACGGGCGGTCGGCGCGTCCGCTCGGCTCGGTGGCCACGTGGTGCAGGGCCACGTCGACGGAGTCGGCACGATCCTCGACCGGGTGGCCGGCCCCTGCTGGCACACCGTGCGGGTGGGGCTGCCGCCGGGGGTGGCCCGCTACGTCGCCGTCAAGGGCTCCATCGCTGTCGACGGCGTCTCGCTGACCGTCGTGGACGTCGACGACGCGACACCCGGCTGCACCATCGCTCTCGTCCCGACCACGCTGGAGGGCACCACGCTCGGGCGCAAGGCCGCGGGCGATCCGGTCAACGTCGAGGTCGACGTCATCGCCAAGTACGTCGAACGCCTCCTCACCGCCAGGGAGTCCGCATGAACCTGCTGGAGTGGCTGCTCGAGGGCACCATCCCCGTCGCCGGTGGGGTGCTGCGCGTCCCCGAGGTGCTCGGCAACGTCTTCGGCCTCGCCAGCGCCCTGCTCGGCATGCGGCGGAAGGTCTGGGCCTGGCCGGTCGGGATCCTCGGCAACGTGCTGTTGTTCACCGTCTTCGTCGGCAATGAGGTGCTGCGTCCCACCGAGGAACCCCTGTGGGGCCAGGCCGGGCGTCAGGTCTTCTTCCTGGCGGTGAGCCTCTACGGCTGGGTGCGGTGGGCGCGTGCCCGGCGGACGGGGGCGGCACCCGACGGCGGCGCGATCGTGCCCCGGTGGGCCGGTCGGCGCAACCGCACCGGCCTGGTCGTCGTCGCCACGGTGATGTACGCGGTCCTGGTCCCCGTGCTGGAGCGGATCGGGTCCTACGGGCCGCCGACCGAGGCATGGATCCTGACCGGGTCCATCCTGGCGACGTACGGGATGGCGCGGGGCTGGGTGGAGTTCTGGCTGATCTGGATCCTCGTCGACGTGGTGGGCGTGACCACCCTGGTGAGGGTCGGCTTCTACCCGACCGCGGTCATGTACGCCGTCTACGGCGGATTCTGCGTGTGGGGGTTCGTGAACTGGACCCGCACGCAGCAACGCCTGGCCCCCGCCGAGCGACCGGTGGCCACCGAGGTGGGCGCGTGAGCGACGTACGGCGGGACAGCATCGAACGCGCCGTCGCCGACATCGGCTCCGGCAAACCGGTCGTGGTCGTCGACGACGAGGACCGGGAGAACGAGGGCGACCTCGTCTTCGCCGCGGCCAAGGCGACACCCGCACTGCTGGCGTTCGCGATCCGCCACACCAGCGGCGTGGTGTGCGTGCCGATGGAGGGCCGGTCCCTGGACCGGCTCGGCATCCCCCTGATGACCCCGCACAACCGGGAGCGGCTGCGCACGGCGTTCACCGTTTCCGTCGACGCCCGCGACGGCGTGACGACCGGGATCTCGGCGGCCGACCGGGCGCGCACGGTGCGGGTCCTCGTCGACTCCGCGACGGAGCCGTACGAGGTGGTCCAGCCGGGCCACGTGTTCCCGCTGCGCTACCGCGACGGCGGGGTGCTGGTGCGGCCCGGTCACACCGAGGCGTCGGTCGACCTGGCGCGGCTCGCCGGCCTCACCCCGGCCGGTGCGATCGCCGAGCTGGTCAACGACGACGGCACCATGAAACGCGGGCACCAGCTGCGGCGGTTCGCCGACGAGCACGGCCTGGCTCTGGTCGCGATCGCCGACCTGATCCGGTACCGCCGCCGCCACGAGTCGCAGGTCGAGCAGGTGGGCCGCACCAGGCTGCCGACCGAGCACGGCACCTTCGACGCGCGGGGGTTCCGCAACGTGGTCGACGGCTCCGAGCACCTGGCTCTGGTCCACGGTGACCTCGGCCCGCCGGGACAGCGGGTCGACGTGCTCACCCGGGTGCACTCCGAGTGCCTCACCGGTGACGTTCTCGGCTCGATGCGCTGCGACTGCGGGCCGCAGCTGCAGGCCGCGCTGCGGGCGATCGCCGCCGAGGGCCGCGGCGTCGTCGTGTACCTGCGCGGGCACGAGGGCCGCGGCATCGGGCTGCTGCACAAGCTGCGGGCCTACGCCCTGCAGGACGACGGGCGCGACACCGTCGACGCGAACCTCGAGCTCGGGCTGCCCGCCGACGCCCGCGACTACGGCACGGGGGCGCAGATCCTGGCGCAGCTCGGCGTCTCGTCGGTGCGCCTGCTGACCAACAACCCGGCCAAGCGGCGGGGGCTGCGGGCGTACGGCATCGACGTGACGGAGCGGGTCCCGATGCCGATCAGCCCCAACCCCGACAACGTCCACTACCTGCTCGCCAAGCGGGACCGGCTGGGCCACCACCTGCCAGCCCTGGACCCGGAACAGCAGAGCCACTCGTGAGCGGGCGTGGTGCGCCGGCGCCAGGCGGAAACCACGGTCACGGGCTCCGCGTCGGGGTGGTGGCCGCGCAGTGGCACGAGCAGGTGATGGTGGGTCTGCTCGAGGGAGCGCTGCGGGCGCTCGCCGAGGCGGGCGTGGAAAACCCGGCGGTGCTGCGGGTGCCGGGGTCGTTCGAGCTGCCGGTCGCCGCGGCAGCGATGGCCCGCCGGGGGTACGACGCGGTGGTCGCGCTCGGCGTGGTGATCCGCGGCGGCACGCCGCACTTCGAGTATGTCTGCCGCGCCGCCACCGACGGGTTGGCCAGGGTCGCCACTGACACCGGCGTACCGGTGGGTTTCGGCCTGCTCACCTGCGACGACGAGCAGCAGGCCCGCGACCGGGCCGGATTGCCCGGCTCCCGGGAGGACAAGGGCGCCGAGGCCGCACACGCGGCCGTGGCCACCGCGACCGCCGTGGCCGCGGTCCGCCGCGCCGCCGGGGATCCACCCCCTAGGCTGGCCGCCGTGAAGACGTTCGACGAGCTGTTCGCCGAGCTGGCCGACAAGGCGCGGACCCGCCCGAGCGGCTCGGCGACCGTCGCCGCGCTCGACTCCGGCGTGCACACCATCGGCAAGAAGCTGGTCGAGGAGGCCGCGGAGTCCTGGATGGCCGCTGAGCACGAGAGCCGCGACCGGGCGGCCGAGGAGATCAGCCAGCTGCTGTACCACACCCAGGTCCTCATGCTCGCCTGCGGGTTGGCGCTCGACGACGTCTACGCCAGGCTGTGAGGCCCGGAGCCGGCGGGGGCCGCCCGATGCTGAAGATCGCCGTACCCAACAAGGGGTCGCTGTCGGACGCCGCGGCGCAGATGCTGCGCGAGGCCGGCTACCGGCAGCGCAAGAACGACCGCGAGCTCGTGCTCGCCGACCCCGACAACGGCGTCGAGTTCTTCTACCTGCGGCCGCGTGACATCGCGGTGTACGTCGGCGAGGGGACGCTCGACGTCGGTCTGACCGGCCGGGACCTCATGCTGGACTCCGGAGCCGCGGCGCAGGAGGTGCTGGGTCTGGGGTTCGGTGACTCGCGGCTGCGGTTCGCCGCCGCGCCGGGGACCTTGCCCGCCGAGCTGACCGGGTGGTGGCAGGGGGTTCGCGTCGCCACGTCGTACCCGGGCGTGGTCGAGGCGTTCCTCGCCGAGCGTGGCGTCGATGCGCACGTGATCCGTCTGGACGGCGCAGTGGAGACCGCGGTGCGGCTGGGGGTGGCGGACGTCATCGCCGACGTGGTGTCCACAGGTACGACGCTGCGCCAGGCCGGGCTCGAAATCGTCGGTGAGGTGATCCTGGAGTCGGAGGCGGTGCTGGCCGTGCGCGCCGGCGCACCGGAACCGGCCGGCCTCGACGTGTTCGTGCGGCGGCTGCAGGGCGTGCTCGTCGCGCGCAGTTACGTGATGATGGACTACGACATCCGCGTCGAGCGGGTGGAGGAGGCGTGCCGGCTCACCCCAGGCATCGAGTCGCCCACCGTCTCGCCGCTGCACCGAGAGGGCTGGGTGGCGGTGCGGTCGATGGTGATGCGTGACCAGGCGCAGCGGGTCATGGACGAGCTGTGGGACCTCGGCGCGCGGGGCATTCTGGTGACCGACATCCACGCCTGCCGGCTGTGAGGGCCGTGCCCGGCGACGTCCCCGCCCTGCCGTGGCGGTACCGTCCGCTCGGAGCCCGCCTGACCGTGGGCGTCATGGCGCCGGTGCTGGTGTGCACCCTCGGGCTGGTCTTCTGGAGCATGCCGGCGCGGGTGCGCGATCAGTTCTCGGCGCTGCAGAGCGCCACGTTGCTACTGGTCCTCGCGGTGGCGCTGGTAGCGCTGTGGGGAGTGTTCCGCACGGTGGTCCGCGCCGACGAGCGGGGGTTGACCATCGTCAACGTCTACCGGGTACGACGTCTGGAGTGGGCGCAGGTGCTCACGGTCGGACTACGCCCGGGCGACCCGTGGGCGGTGCTCGACGTCGACGACGGCACGGTGGTGAAGGTGATGGCGATCCAGGGTTCCGACGGCGCCCGGGCGCGCCGGGCGACGCGGCAGCTGCGCGCGCTCGTCGACCAGCGGACGGTCACGTCCCGCGACGACTGAGGAGCGAGCACGCGGCCGGCCGAGCCGCCCGCCCGATCATGACACGTAGCCTGCTCAACCTCGCGGTGCTCCTGCTGGTGACACCCGCCGCCGCGGCCATGGTCGCGGTAGTACATGGCCTCGCCGAGGCAGCGCCGGCAGGGGAGACTCGCTGCCTACGTCGGCCTTCCACTGCCGGTGGCCGGCGCCGTCGTGCTACGCCACGGCACGGGCCGACCAGCCGTCCCGGCCAGGGTCCGGGGCACCGCCGCTGACCTGTTCGCGCCACCGAGGAAGAGTGGCGCGGCCTTGGTCAGCTGCGACTCCTGACCGCTTCGATGTCCCGGTCGGCGAGGACCTCCGTCGGCGGGTCGACACCCGGACCGGGGTGTCCGTCGATTCGCACGTGCGCGCGTGCCCGGGTGTGTTGTCGCACGTGCTCCGCCTCCTCGTGCTGCATCCATGCCCGCCACCTGGGCAACACCTGCCGCCCATCGCGCTCGACACCACGCCGTATCCGCACGTGCGCCGGAGCCTCCACCCAGACCAGCAACGACAGCGAGGCTTCCAGGCTGCGGCCACCGGCGCCGACCCCTTCGACCACCAGGACGTCGCAGGCGGGCACGCTCACCCACTCGCCGAACCGGCCGGCGTGCCAGTCGTACCGCTGGTAGGCCGCCGGACGACCGGCCGTCAACGCCGCGAGCACCTGCTGGTCGAGCCGGTCGAGAGTCTCCGCGAAGTCGGTTTCCCAGCCGCGGTAGAGGTCGTCCATGTGCAGCACCACGACCTTCTCGACGAGACGCTGAACCTCATCAGCCAGCAGGCTGGCCAGCCTCGTCTTGCCCGACCCGGCAGGACCGTCGATGGCAATCAACCGGGTCGTCCCGAGCCGTGGCGTCGTTGTGAGGACCAAGGCGGCGAGATCCCGGAGCGCGATCACCGACCAGGACAGCGGCGGCATGACCAGACACGGTAGTGGCCCGGTGCCGCGGCGGCGGGACCAGCCGCCGTCCTCGGCTGCTATCCTGACCCGGACCGATCCTCGGACGCCGCGGTTTCCACGGGTGGCCTGGGATCACAAGTGGAGTCGACCACCTCCCACCCGTATCGGCCCGGCGGCCCTGCCGGGGGCCGTCGGGTCCGGTCTGAGCCGGGCAGGACGCCCGGCCTGTGCGGGTCCGCCGCCGTGGGCGCACGGCGACGGTCCTGTGTCGTGGTGGGCTTCGCGGTGGATCCGGCGGAGCCCGTTCGCTTCTCCGGGTTCGGTCGGCACGCCCCACGCCACAGCAACAACAACCACCTGGAGGACACATCAGCACGGAGCTGCGCGTCAACGACCGGATCCGCGTTCCCGAGGTGCGGCTGGTCGGCCCCAACGGCGAACAGGTCGGCATCGTGCGCATCGACGATGCGCTGCGCGTGGCCCAGGAGGCCGACCTCGACCTCGTCGAGGTCGCGCCCACGGCCCGACCGCCGGTCTGCAAGCTCATGGACTACGGCAAGTTCAAGTACGAGACCGCGCAGAAGGCCCGCGAGGCACGGCGCAACCAGGTCAACACCGTCATCAAGGAGATGAAGCTCCGACCGAAGATCGACCAGCACGACTACGAGACCAAGAAGGGTCACGTCGTGCGCTTCCTCGAGCAGGGTGACAAGGTGAAGATCACGATCATGTTCCGCGGTCGTGAACAGCACCGGCCCGAGCTGGGCTTTCGGCTCCTGCAGCGGCTCGCAGAGGACGTCTCCGAGCTCGGGTACGTCGAGTCGGCACCGAAGCAGGACGGTCGCAACATGATCATGGTCCTGAGTCCGACGAAGAAGAAGGCCGAGGCCCGGGCCCAGGTCAAGGCCGCGCGGCAGCGGGTCGCCGAGGAGCGGGCCGCCGGTCGCGAGGCCGGCCGCGG
>JALYMZ010000377.1 GCA_030773435.1 Actinomycetota bacterium
CGCCGACACCGTGGCGCCCGCGGTCGGCGTGGCCGTCACCGCAGCCGCGGCGCTGTTGTCGCTGCTCGCGGTGCCGGCGGTGCTGCGGGACAGCGGGATGCGGCTGCAGAGCCGCGCCACCTGGATCTCCGCGCTCGACGTGCACTGGCGCCTCGGGGTCGACGGCATCTCGCTGCCACTGGTGCTGCTCACCACGCTGCTCACGCTGCTGTGCGCGGCCTCGCTGTTGCGCGGGGGTGGTCCGACCGGTCCCGGGCGCCGCAATCTGGTGGCGCTGCTGCTGCTGCTGGAGGCCGGCGTGCTGGGAACGTTCCTGGCGCTGGACCTGGTGCTGTTCTTCCTGTTCTTCGAGCTCGTGCTGATCCCGATGTGGTTCCTCGTCGCCGAGTGGGGAGACCCGCACGACCGTGCCGGCCGCCGGCGGGCGGCCACGGTGTTCCTCCTGCTCACCGTGCTCGGCTCCGCGGTCATGCTGGTCGGGTTCCTGCTCGTGCACGCTGCCACGGGGACGTTCGACGTGCTCGCACTGGCCCGCCGCGGCGGCGCCGGCATGACGGCGCAGACCCAGTTGCTGGCGGCGCTCGCCATCGGGCTCGGCCTGGCGGTGAAAGCACCGCTGTGGCCGCTGCACATCTGGCTGCCCGACGCGCACGCCAAGGCGCCGACGGTCGGCTCGGTGCTGCTGGCCGGGGTGCTGCTGAAGATGGGGACCTACGGGCTGGTGCGCGTGTGGCTGCCCGTGGTCCCGGAGGGGGCCCGGCAGGTCGCGCCGTACCTGGCCTGCCTGGCGGCGGTCGGGATCGTCTACGGCGCGCTCGCCTGCCTGGCACAGACCGACCTGAAGCGACTGGTCGCGTACTCCAGCGTCGGGCACATGGGGTTCGTCCTGCTCGGCGTCGCCACGCTGACTCCGGTCGGGATCAACGGCGCGCTGCTGGCCAACATCGCGCACGGCGTGATCACCGGGCTGCTGTTCTTCGTCGTCGGCGCGATCAAGGACCGGCACGGCGACGCGGGTCTCGCCGCGGTCGGGCGCGGGCTCTACGGCCGGTCACCGCGGCTGGCCGGGGTGCTCGCGGTGGGAGCCATGGCCAGTCTCGGGCTGCCTGGGCTGGCGGGGTTCTGGGGGGAGATGCTCGCGCTGCTGGGTGCGTTCGACCCCGCGCCGGGTTTGCCGCGCACCACGTTCCTGGTGTGCATGGTCGCCGGCGGGGTCGGTGCGGTGCTGACCGCGGCGTACTTCGTGCAGGTGCTGCGCCGGGTGTGCCAGGGCGAGCCGACCGAGGTGCGGGCCGCTTCCTCGAACGGCCCGGGGCCGGCTGCCGAGGCCACCCGGCACGAGCTGGCCGTGTGGGCGCCGCTGGTGCTGCTCAGTGTGGTGCTCGGGCTCGCGCCGCAGCTGGTGCTCGGTGTCGTCGACCCCGCCGTACAAGGGCTGATCGGCGCCCTCGGCGGAGGCGTCCGGTGAGTCCGGGCACCGCCGTCCAGCCGATCGACTGGCTCGCGATCACCCCGCCGCTGGCGCTGGCCGTGGGCGCGCTGGCCGTGCTGGTGCTCGATGCGTTCACCGCGCGCAGCACCCGGTGGCTCGCCACGGTGCTGTCGCTGGGTGCGGTCGCCGTGGCCGCCGGCGGCCTGGTCGCGCTGAGCGGTGACCGGCGGGCGGTCTTCTGCGTGGCCGACCCGCGGGTGGGTGAGGCGTGCTCGTACGCCGTCGAACCGCTCACCCTGGCGCTCTGGGTGGCCGTCCTGGTGGCGACGCTGCTCGTGGTGCTGCTGTCGGCGGCCGGCGCCATCGACCACCGGGTCCCCGCGGCGGAGCACCACTTCCTGCTGTTGGCGTCGGCCTGCGGTGCCCTGACGATCGCCGCGGCACGGGACCTCGCCACACTCGTGGTGGCTCTGGAGGTGGTGTCCCTGCCCGCGTTCGCGCTGGTAGGCCTCAAGCGCGGCGACGTGCGGTCGGCGGAGGCGGCGCTGAAGTTCTTCCTGGTGTCCGTGGTGTCGACAGCGGTGACGCTGTTCGGGGTGTCACTCATCTACGGGGTCACGGGATCGATGCACCTGCGGGCGGTCGACGCGGCGCTGCGGGACGGCGTGGCACCAGCCGGGGTCGGCGTGGTCGGCGTGGTACTGACGCTGGTCGGCCTGGCGTTCAAGGTCGCGGCGGTGCCGTTCCACGCCTGGGTGCCGGACACCTACGTCGGGGCTCCGGTGCCGGTCGCGGCGTACCTCTCCACGGTGTCCAAGGCGGCCGGCCTGGCCGGGCTGCTGGTGCTGCTCACCCGGGGGTTCGTGTCGTACGCCGACGCCTGGGCGCCGGTGGTGGCGGTCCTCGCCGCGGCGACGATGACGGTCGGCAACGTGCTCGCGCTGCACCAGCGGCACGCGGTGCGGCTGCTGGCCTGGTCGTCGGTCGCGCAGTCGGGGTTCATGCTGGCGCCGCTGGCGGTGATCGGGACGGGCGGACCGGCGGGCACCGACCGGGCGGTCCGGGCGACGCTGGCGTACCTGCTGATCTACGCCGTCATCAACCTGGGTGCGTTCGCGGTCGTCGCGGTGCTGTCCCGGCACCGGCCGGGAGGCCGGATCGAGGACTACCGCGGGCTCGTGCGCCGTGAGCCGTGGGCCGGGGTGGGGCTCTCGTTCGCGCTGCTGTGCCTGGCCGGGCTCCCCCCGGGGATCATTGGCCTGTTCGCCAAGGTGGTGGTATTCCAGGCCGTGGTGGCTGGTGGGCTCGGCTGGCTCGCCGTGGTGATGGCGGTCAACGTCGTCATCGGGCTGGCCTACTACCTGCGCTGGATCGTCGTCGTCCTCGGCCCGGTCGGCGAGGACGCGGCGCGCCCCTCGGTCCACCCGCTGGTCGGCGCCACCGTCGGCGCCACGCTGATCGCCGCCGTGACACTGTCGGCGGCCCCCTCCGTCGTACTGCAGCTGCTCTGACGCCGGGCGGGCCGCTCCGCCCGGAGCCAGCCGGCGCCCCCGCTCTCGATTTGGCCTGCTGGCGACGCAAACCGGGCCTCCGCAACGGAGATTTCGCCTGGGAAGGCCCGAGACGGCGCGGCAAGCGGCCGGGATGGAACCAGCGCTGGTCGCGCCTTGGCGTCAGTTCTCGCACGTGGGGCTGCACCGGGCGCCTGAACCGCTGGACCTCCTCGAGCAGCTCGTGCGCCGTGCGCTTGTCGATCGGCTCACGAGGCAGCGACCGAATCCACGGCGATCGGCTCAGCGGTAGTTGACGAACTGCACGGCGAAGTCGAGGTCCTCCTGCTTGACCAGCGCGATCACCGCTTGCAGGTCGTCCCGCTTCTTGCTGGACACCCGCAGCTCGTCGCCCTGCACCTGCACCTTGACCCCTTTTGGGCCCTCGTCACGGATCAGCTTCGACACCCGCTTCGCCTGCTCCTGGCTGATCCCCTCCTTCAGCGCCGCCGCGATCTTGACGTCCTTGCCGGACTGGCGCGGCTCGCCGGCGTCCAGGGCCTTCAGCGACACCCCCCGCTTGACCAGTTTCTCTTTCAGCACGTCGAGGGCCGCCAGCGCCCGTTCCTCGGCGTTGGCGCTGATCTCGATCGCCCGGTCGCCGGACCACCTCACCTGCGCGCCGGTGTGCTTGAAGTCGAACCGCTGGCTCAGCTCCCGGGCTGCCTGGTTGACCGCGTTGTCCACCTCTTGACGGTCGACCTTGCTCACGATGTCGAACGACGAGTCGCCGGCCATGGTTGCCTCCTCGCTGGCGGGTGCTGGGCTCTTCGGGGGTACGGGCTGCGCTATTGTGGCCCTTCGCTGACCGGGGCCGACACCCCGGAGCGGATCCGGCAGGTTGCCCGAGTGGCCAAAGGGAGCGGACTGTAAATCCGTCGGCATCGCCTACGTTGGTTCGAATCCAACACCTGCCACCCGCAGATCCCGTAGCGGCGCAAGGATCTCCGTAGCGGCGCAGCAGGATCTGACGCCTCGCTGTTAGGGTCCCGAGGTGACGCTGCAGCGCACTGAGTTGGACGGCGTCCCGGTGTTCTGGCTGACGGCGCCACTCCCGTTGTCCGCGACCCTCCTCTTCCGGGTCGGTGGACGTGACGAGACCTTCCGCACCGTCGGCATCAGCCACCTGGTCGAGCACCTGGCCATGTCGACGCTCGGGCGGCGTCGGCACGAGTACAACGCCACGGTGGATCTGACCTTCACCGCGTTCACGGCAACCGGGCGGGAGGCGGCGGTCGTGTCCTACCTGGCCGACGTCTGCACCGCCCTTGCCGCGCTGCCGATGGACCGGCTCAGGACCGAGGCGAAGGTCCTCACAGCCGAGGCGGGACAGGTGGTGCACCCGGCAGTCGGCGAGCTGCTGCGGCAACGGTTCGGGCCGCAGGGGGTCGGCCTCGCCGGGGTGCAATCCCCCGCCTTGGAGCAGTTGCAGGCCGACGAGGTCGTGGCCTTCGCCGCCCGCCATCTCACCCGGGGCAACGCGGCGCTCGCCCTGACCGGGCCACCGCCCGACTCGCTGCGCCTGGCGCTGCCTTCGGGATCCCGGATCGAGCCGCCGGTCGACACCCCTCTGGACCTCCCGTTGCCGATGTGGTGCCCGCTCGGTGGACCCGCGGTCGCTGTCTCGTTGCTCGTCCCTACCGGAGATTCCGCACAGTACGAGGCGGCCGCGGCGACGCTGCGGATCGCCCTGGACCGGGCCATGGACGAGCTGCGTCACCGGCATGGCTGGTGCTACGACGTCGACCTCAGCCTGGAGCCCACGGGGGCACACTCGGTCGCCTGCCTGTACAGCGACCCTCCCGACGAGCACGCCGAGGACGTACGCCGCGGCAGATCGCGATCCTGCAGGACCTGCGCGACCACGGGCCGACCCAGCAGGAGCTCGACGAGGACCTGGAGGACTTCCGAGAGCACCTCGCCGACCCGCGAGCCGGCGAGAGCGTGGCCGCGGC
>JALYMZ010000378.1 GCA_030773435.1 Actinomycetota bacterium
CCGCGGCCCAGCACGGACAGTCCCGCGGCCGCCCACCCCAACCGCCCGCACACGGCCACGAGGTCACCAGGTCGAGCGCCGGAGCGGCGTACCGGTGCGCCGGACTCGCACCAGCCCAGCGCCGTGACCGCCACGGTGACCGCGTCCGCAGCCGTCACGTCGCCACCCACGACAGCGGCACCGACCGCGGCCGCCTCCGTCGCCAGCCCGGCGGCGAGCTCCTGCACCCACCCGACCTCGAGATCCCCCGGGCCGCCGAACGCGACGACCAGGGCGGCGGCGCGGCCCCCCATCGCGCTGATGTCGGAGAGGTTCGCCGCCGCCGCCTTGTGTCCGACGTCGGCGGCCGAAGACCAGTCCCGCCGGAAGTGCCGGTGCTCGACCAGCAGGTCGGTCGACACCACGACATGAGCGGCGAGCCCGGTAGGGACCCGGGGTGGGTCCTGGCCGACCGGAATCGCCACCACGGCGGCGTCGTCGCCTGGACCGACCACCGCGTCGGGCGGGTCCCCACAGACCGCACGCACGGCGCCTACCACCGCGAACTCACCCACCGCGGCCAGCGTTCCGGGCGCCGCCGGCACCGACGGATCCGTCATTCGCAACACCTCTTCCCCGAGGTCGGCGACGTGACCTTCAGCCACCGCTGGGACGGTTAGTGCAACCAGCCAACCAGGCGATAGCGTGAGCGCACCGCCGGGACCCGGCGGCCAGGCGATCCCGGGAGGACGACTGTGGTGGTGCAGGCCTACATCCTGGTCCAGACCGAGGTCGGCAAGGCCGCCGAGGTGGCGCGGGCAATCGGCGGGGTCAAGGGGGTCACGCTGGCCGAGGACGTCACCGGACCGTACGACGTGATCGTGCGTGCCGAGGCCCGCAACGTCGACGAGCTCGGCAAGCTCGTCGTCGCCCGGGTGCAGACGCTGCCGGGGATCACCCGGACCCTCACCTGCCCGGTGGTGCACATCTGAGCGACCAGCGCCACCTGGTGCCGCCGGTGTCGGAGCCTGCGTCGCGGACCGTCGGTGTCGCGCTGCTCGGGCTGGCGGCCACCTGCGTGGCAACCGGCTGCGGGGGGCCGGTCGAGGTCATTCCACCGCCGGTCGGCGAGGACCGGTCGGCCTGCCGGGCGCTGGTGGACGCCTTGCCGGAGCGGCTCGCCGGAGCCGAGAGCCGTGCCGTCGAACCGCCCGACGCAGCGGTGACCGCGTGGGGGGACCCCCCGATCGTGCTGCGCTGCGGCGTCCCACGGCCGTCCGCGCTCGCCCGAACCTCCCGCTGCGACCTGGTGAACCACGTCGGCTGGTTCACCGAGGAGCAGGCGCGCTCGTACCGCTTCACCACCATCGGGCGGGAGGCGAACGTCGAGGTCGTGGTGCCGTTCTCCTATGATCCGGCGGCCGAGGTCCTCGTCGGGGTCGCCGATGCCGTGAAGGCGTCGGTACGGCGGGTGCGACCGTGCGT
The DNA here is from genome assembly GCA_030773435.1 of Actinomycetota bacterium. Lineage (GTDB taxonomy): Bacteria > Actinomycetota > Actinomycetes > Propionibacteriales > Nocardioidaceae > JALYMZ01. Next base: position 1,465 of record JALYMZ010000378.1, read on the forward strand.
CTGAGCCACCGCGGGACGGTCAGCGCAACCCCAGCGGGCGCTGTCGCGCGAGTGTGATCAGCCGGTCGACCAGCGCCGCGTAGTCCAGGCCGCTCGCGGCCCAGATCCGCGGAAACATCGACGTCGGCGTGAAACCGGGCATCGTGTTGATCTCGTTGATCACGACGGTGTCGTCGGGCATGAGGAAGAAGTCGACGCGGGCGAGTCCCTCGCAGCTGATGGCCTCGAAGGCCCGCCGCGCCAGCGCCTGCATCTGCTGCGCCAGGCCGTCGGAGACCTCGGCGGGCACGTCCAGCCGGGTCGCCTCCTCCGGCAGGTACTTCGCCGCGAAGTCGTAGAACTCGTGGTCAGCGTCGACCGTGATCTCGGCGACCACGCTGGTCTCCGGCGGGCCACCGTCGAGGCCCTCCAGCACGCCGCACTCGATCTCGCGGGCGCCCGCGGCATGGGCCTCGACGATCACCTTCGGGTCGTAACGCTGGGCCTCGGCGACCGCGTCGGCGAGCCCCGCAGGGTCGCCGACCTTGCTGATGCCGAAGCTCGATCCCGCCCGCGCCGGCTTGACGAACACCGGCCAGCCCAGCGCCGAGACCGTCTCCAGGCAGGCGGTAGAGTCATCCGCCCAGTCCCTGGCGGAGATGACGGCGTACGGCGTGACGGGCAGCCCGTGCGCCTGGAACACCAGTTTCATGTAGTGCTTGTCCATGCCGACCGCGCTGGCCAGGACACCGGCACCGACGTAGCGCACCCCGGCGGTCTCGAAGAGCCCCTGGACGGTACCGTCCTCACCCCACGGCCCGTGCAGCACGGGGAACACCACGTCGACCTCCCCGATCACGCGGGGGACGTCACCTGGGTCGGATACGACCAGCTCTCGGTTCGTCAGCGCCACGGGCAGCGCCGACGTGTCCACCTCGGGCAGCTGACCTCCGGTGATCTGGAGCCGGTCGCTGTCGCCGCGCTCGAGCACCCAACGCCCGTCGGGTGCGATGCCGATCGCGACCACGTCGTAGCGGCTGCGGTCGATGGCCTGGAGCACGCTGGCCGCGGTGACGCAGGAGACGCCGTGCTCGGCGGAACGGCCGCCGAACAGCACCGCCACCCGCGGCCGGCGCTGCGGCCTGCGCTCGGTCTGCCCGGACATCACCCTGACCCTACCGGTGCCGGTGCTGCGAGGATGGTCCGGTGACTGCCGCAGCTGACGCCGACCGACTCGCCCCGGCCACCGTGGCGGTGACCGCCGGCCGCCCTGACCGCGCCCCCGACAACCCGCTGAACCATCCGGTCTCGCTGGCGTCGACCTACGTCGCCGGCGGCGACATGGAGTACGGCCGCTACGGCAACCCCAACTGGGCGGCGTTCGAGGAGGTTCTGGGCCGGCTCGAACGTGGGCGCGCGCTCGCCTTCGCCTCCGGGTCGGCGGCGATGGCGACCCTGCTCGACCTCGTCGGCGCTGGCGAGGTCGTGGTGGCGCCCCGGCACTGCTATCTCGGCCTGCTGGCGCAGCTGGCCGACCTCGAGCAGCGCGGGCGGCTGCGGGTGCGACTGGTCGACATCGGCGACACCGCCGCCGTCGTGACCGCCTGCGACGGCGCCGCCCTGGTATGGGTTGAGTCGCCGACCAACCCGGCGATGGAGGTAGCCGACATCGGAGCGATCGGCGCCGCGGCGCATGCGGCCGGCGCCGCACTGGTCGTGGACAACACGTTCGCCACTCCGCTGCTGCAGCAACCACTCGACCTCGGTGCGGACGTCGTGGTGCACTCGGCGACGAAGTACCTGTCCGGGCACAGCGACGTGCTCCTCGGTGCTCTGGTGACCCGCAGCGACTCGACGTACCAGGCGCTGGACCAGCGTCGCCGCGTGGTGGGTGCGGTCCCCGGACCGTTCGAGACGTGGTTGGCCTTGCGCGGCATGCGCACGCTGCCGCTGCGCGTGGAGCGCGCCCAGCACAACGCGACGGAGCTCGCCCGGCGACTGCAGGACCACCCGGCCGTGGAGGAGGTGCGCTACCCAGGCCTGGGCGGCGTGCTGTCGGTCGTCGTGCGCGGCGGAGCCGACGCCGCGGACAAGCTCACGCACGGCACCGCCCTGTGGGTCAACGCGACCAGCCTCGGTGGTGTCGAGTCGACGTTCGAGCGGCGGCGGCGCTGGGCCGGCGAGCCCAGGACGATTCCGGAGGGGCTGGTGCGGATGGCCGTCGGGGTGGAGGACGTCGAGGATCTGTGGCGCGACCTGGCACAGGCGCTGGACGCGCTCTGACCGGTACGACGGTGCGCGCTCAACCGCGCTCGGGTCGCGCCGCTCTGGCGATGAGGCTGGTCAGCATCGCCTGCGGCGTGGTCTCGCCCCGTACGACGGCGGCGACCGCCGCCACGATCGGCATCTCGACGCCGTGCCGGGTGGCGAGGTCCAGGATCGACTGGCACGACTTCACCCCTTCAGCGATCTGACGGGTGGACCCGGCGATCTCCTCCACGGACCTGCCCTGGCCGAGGTTCTCCCCAAACGTGCGGTTGCGCGACAGCGGCGAGGAGCAGGTGGCCACCAGGTCACCGAGACCGGCGAGGCCGGAGAAGGTGTAGGGGTCGGCGCCGACCGCCGCCCCCAGCCGGGCGGTCTCGGCCAGTCCCCGGGTGATCACCGACGCACGAGTGTTGTCGCCGAACTCGAGACCGGCGGCCATGCCGACCGCCAGCGCGATCACATTCTTGGTGGCGCCGGCGAGCTCGCACCCGACCACGTCGGTCAGGGTGTACGGACGGAACGCGTTGGTGTGACACAGCTTCTGCAGCCGCTCCGCGACGTGGACGTCGCGACAGGCCACCACCGAGGCCGCCGGCTGGCGGGCGGCGATCTCGCGGGCGAGGTTCGGGCCGCTCACCACCGCGATGCGGTCGTCACCCGCGTGGGTGACCTCGGCGATGACCTCGCTCATCCGCTTCGACGTGCCGAGCTCGACGCCCTTCATGAGGCTGAGCAGCACCGCGTCGGGCGGGATCAGCGGCGTCCACCCGACGAGGTTCTCACGCAGCGACTGCGACGGCACGGCGAGGACCACCACGTCGGCCCCCTCCAGCGCCTGGAGCGGGTCATGGCTGGCGCGGACCACGGGCGGCAGCACCACACCGGGCAGGTAGTCGGGGTTCTCGTGACGTTCGCTGATGGTGGCACACAGATCCTCGCGCCGACCCCAGATCGTGACGTCGTTGCCGGCGTCGGCGAGGACCACCGCGAACGCCGTACCCCATGACCCCGCCCCGAACACGCACACCCGGCTCATCCGCTTCCCCGCTCCACGATCGGCGTGGGGGACGCGGCACGGTCCTCCGGAGGGTTCGTCGACCGAGCGCCGCCCGCTGCGGCCTGCTGCGGGTTGCCGATGCTCGGGACGTCGTGCGCCTGCGGGTCGAAGCGCACCGCCGGTGCCGACCGCCCACGGATCGCCTCCAGCAGCCTGGTGATGTCCGCCATGATGCGATCGGTGGCCTCGCGCAACGTCGCGGAGGTGACCGGGCGGCCGCGCAGGTCGTCGAGCCGCACCGGGGCGCCCGCGCGCACGTGGATCGTCTTGCGCGGCAGCAGCTCTGGCCGCTTGGTGTACGGCGGCAGGATGTCCTGCGCGCCCCACTGCGCCGTCGGGATGACGGGTACGCCGGTCGACAGCGCGATGCGGGCGGCACCGGTCTTCCCCACCATCGGCCAGAGGTCGGGGTCACGCGTGATGGTGCCTTCGGGATAGACGATCACGCACTCGCCGCTGTTCACGGCCGCCACCGCGGCCCGAAAGGCCTGGGAGGCGTCCCGGGACTGGCGGTACACCGGGATCTGACCGGCCTGGGCGATGACCGTGCCGACCACCGGGATCGTGAACACGTCGGCCTTGGCCAGGTAGCGTGGCAACCGCCCGTTGTCGTACACGAAGTGCGCGTAGACCAACGGGTCGGCGTGCGAGATGTGGTTCGCCACGAGGATGCAGCCACCGCTGCTCGGCAGGTGGTGCCCGCCCTGCCAGTCGCGCTTCGTCAGCAGCAGGAGGGGCGGCCGCAGGATCGCCGCGCACGTTGCCAGCGCCCAGCCACGCTTCTGCCCGGCCACCCCTGCTCCCTTCCCTCGGCGACGGCGAATGCTCAGTCTGACCGTGTGCCCGGCACGGTGTCGACCCGGCTGGCAGGATCATGCCCGATGTCGGCGTCAATCCAGGCACCGTCGGTGGTGGTCGTTCCGGTCAAGCAGGGGCACCTCGCCAAGACGCGGCTGGCGGGGAGCGCGGGCCGGCACCGTGCCGACCTCGCCAGGGCGTTCGCGGCCGACTGCGTCGTCGCGGCCCTGCGCTGCCCCTCGGTCACGTCCGTGGTCGCGGTCACCGACGACGTCGCGGCCGGTGTGCTGCTGTCCGGCCTGGGTGCCGTGGTCGTCCCGGACACGCCGGACGCCGGGCTCAACCCCGCCCTGGAGCACGGAGCGGCGTGGGCTCGGGACACGTGGCCGGGCTGCCGGGTGACGGTGCTGTCGGCGGACCTGCCCGCGCTGCGTCCGGATGAGCTATCCGCTGCTCTTCGGAACGCCGAGGCCCAACCGCGAGCGTTCGTCGCCGACGCGGCCGGCACCGGTACGACGTTGCTGACGGCGGGTCCCGGGTCGCCGCTGCGGGCGCGGTTCGGTCGCGCGTCCCGTGCGGCGCACCGAGCCGGCGGCGCCGTGGAGCTGGAGTCGCTGGTGGCGCCGGGGCTGCGCCGCGACGTCGACACCGACGTGGACCTCTGGGACGCGGTGCGGCTCGGGGTCGGCGCGCACACGGCCGCGGTCCTGACGCAGATGAGGTCACCGGGTCGCTGACTAAGGTGGCTGCCGTGCAGGGCACGGTCGCGGCCTACGACGCCGCTACCCGCGGTGGCCGGGTGCTTCTCGACGACGGGGTCGAGCTGCCGTTCGCCGGCTCGGCCCTGGCCGCCGGCCGGTTGCGGCTGCTGCGTCCCGGACAACGGGTGGAGGTCGACGTGGACGCCGGCACGGTCACCCGGCTGCGCATCCTGACCCTCGCCGACTGACCTCAGTCCCCGCGACGTCGTCAGCTACGGCGGCCGGCGCGTCGTTCGGCCTCGCTCGCGCCGCCGCCGCCCGTCCTTCCCCATATGGCGTGTTACCGAGCCGTTTCGGGCCTCCCCCACCGGAATGTCGGTCGGGAAGACCCTAAATGGCGCGGGAAGGCTGTCGGGGTCCGCCGCCGGTGTCAGCTCTGCTGCGCGGTGCTCTCCTCGGCCGCCGTGTTCTGGGCCGCCGTGTTCTGGGCCGCCCTGTTCTGGGCCGCGGTCTCCTTGGCCGCCGACTTCTTGGCTGCCGACTTCTTCGCCGCCGACTTCTTCGCTGCCGTGCTCGCGGTCGCCTTCGGCAGCTTCTTGGCCCCGGAGACCACTGCCTTCAGCTCCGCACCCGGCCGGAACCGCGGCACCGCGGTCTTCTTCGCCTTCGTGCGCTCACCGGTGCGGGGGTTGCGTACCATCCGTGCCGGGCGCACCGCCTTCTCGAATGCGCCGAACCCGGTGATAGCGACCTTCTCCCCCCGTGCGACCTCGCGCATGATCGTGTCGGTCACGGACTCGAGGGCGTGCCGCGCGGCGCGGCGGTTGCCTTCGAAGTGGCCTGCGAGTGCGTCGATGAGCTGGCTCTTGTTCACTGGCTTCCCTTTCGTGAACGACAGGTCGAGCCCATGCCCGACTTTCCTTGGCACGCTAGGAGAAACGCTACGCCGAGACAACGACCTGCGCGTTTCGCCGGCAGGTGTCGCGTGACCTGCCGCCGCCGACACGGCGACAGTCCCATGGGTGGGTTGGGTGCGGTACCTTGCTTCTCGCGATCCGAGACGGCAATATCACGGCATGGACGACAGTAGCGGAGTCGGAGTCCTGGACAAAGCCGCCGTCGTGCTTGGAGCACTGGAGGGTGGTCCGGCGACGCTGGCAGGGCTGGTGCAGGCCACCGGTCTGGCCCGACCAACAGCGCACCGATTGGCGGTCGCGCTGGAGCACCATCGGCTGGTCGCGCGTGACGTGCAGGGCCGGTTCATGCTCGGCCCCCGGCTCGGCGAGCTGGCCGCTGCGGCCGGGGAGGACCGGCTGCTGGCCGCCGCAGGTCCGGTGCTCGCTCGGTTGCGCGACATCACCGGCGAGTCGGCGCAGCTGTTCCGTCGACAGGGCGAGCACCGGGTCTGCGTCGCGGCGGCGGAGCGGCCCTCCGGTCTGCGTGACACCATTCCGGTGGGCAGCCAGCTCACCATGCAGGCCGGCTCGGCAGCCCAGGTCCTGTTGGCCTGGGAGGACCCCGATCGGATGCACCGCGGGCTGCAGGGTGCCGCGTTCTCGGCCGCCGCGTTGGCGGCGATCCGGCGGCGAGGCTGGGCACAGAGCATCGGTGAACGGGAGCCCGGGGTCGCCTCCGTGTCCGCGCCGGTGCGCTCGCCGTCGGGCAAGGTCATCGCCGCGGTCTCGGTCTCCGGTCCCCTCGACCGGCTGTCCCGACAGCCCGGCCGGATGCACGCCCCTGCGGTGCTCGCCGCCGCCGAGCGCCTCAGCAAGTCGCTGCGCCGCTCCGGCGAGTAGCGAGCCGGTTCAGCGTCCGCCAGCACGGTTGGCTGCAGCGGTTCCTCAGCGCCGCCGAGCGTCGTCGGCCGCCAACCCGGCAGGCAGCGTGTCGGCACCCACCGAATGCTGGCAGGTCGGGCGACGCTCGCCTCCTCGTCGACGTGCGGACACCGGGCGCCGGCGCTGACACCGCAGAGGATCGACGGTGTCCCGGAGCCGAGC
>JALYMZ010000379.1 GCA_030773435.1 Actinomycetota bacterium
CCGTCCACCCCGGCCCACAGCACCTGCGCCCGCCGCGCCGACGCGAAGGCGCCGAAGCCGGCCAGCACGATCTCCAACCCGCCGTGGCGGCCCGCCGCCCTGGACAGCCGCCGCTCCAGGCCCGCCATGCGGGACTCGTCGACCTCGCCGAGGAAGGCCAGCGTGAGGTGCCACTGCTCGGCCCGCCCCCAGCGCCAGCCGGGCAGCCGCTCGTGTAGCGGAGCCACCGCGGCGGCCAGCGAGGCGCGCACCGGGTCCGGCAGCTCGGCGGCGACGAACAGCCGGGTCACTGCGTGGCTTCGACCAGCCGTCGCCGGAAGGCCGCCACCGCCTCGGCATCGCCGTCGAGGCGCACGGCGTGGTCGCCGACCCTGCCCCACAGCCACAGCAGGACGTGATGCGGCTCGCCGCGGACGGTGGCGGCGACCGGCCCGTCGTCGCCTGCGGAGATGTCGACCTCCCGCGCGGAGCACGTCGCCGTCCACGCCCGCCCTGCGCTCTCCACGCGCACCCGCGCGTCGACCGGCGCCGACGTCTCGTACGACGCCCACCACGGCCCGTCCAGCATCAGCCGCAGCACCTCGTCGACACCGTCGGTGGCCAGGTCGGCGTCGATCGGCGCGGCCTGGCCGGTGGCGAGCTCGGCGTCGACCCGGTGCACGGCCGTCTCCTGAGCCATCCGCCGGTGCCAGAACCGGACCCGCTGGTCCGCGGCGTGCCAGGTCCACGTCGGCGCATCAGGGTCGCGGGTCTCCAGCTCGTGCAGCAGCGCGGTGCTCGCCTCGGTGAAGAGGGCCCGCGGCTCGCGGTCGGCGATGTCGGCCGGCGGCCACGGGTCGGGCCGGGCACCGATGCGCATCGCCTCGACCTTGTGCAGGTAGACCTCGGCGGTGTGCGCCAGCACGTCGCCGAGCGTCCACCCCGGACAGGGCGGCACGGGCGCGGCCAGGTCGTCACGGGCGAGCTCGGCCAGCCGGTCGACGTCCTCGCGCAGCAGCGCGAGGTAGCGCTGCGGGGTCAGGGCCGTGCAGGAGTCAGCAGTCATGGCGGCAGCCTGTCACCCGCCGCCGACATCTCGGCGGCTCAGGCCGCCGGGACCGCCGCCCGGCGCCGCTCGGCGGCGTACTCGGCGCGGTTCATCACGTGCACCCCGGGGCGCGGCAAGAAGTGCGGGCGTACCACGAGGCCGTTGCGACGGGTGAACACCGCGGTCGCCAGCAGCGTGCCGAGCAGCGTCATGAGCCCGCCGCCGACCAGCGTCCAGCGGCTGCCGAACTCCTCGGCCACCCAGCCGAGCACCGGCGCGCCCAGCGGGGTGCCGCCCATGAAGATCGCCATGTAGAGCGCCATCACCCGGCCACGCACGTACGGCGCGACCGACAGCTGCACGAACGCGTTCGCGGCGGTGATCATGGTCAGCGCGGTCAGCCCGCACAGCGGCAGGATCAGCGCGAACGTCAGGTACGTCGGCATGAGCCCGGCGACGATCTCGACCAGCGCGAATGCGACCGCGGCGCCGATGACCAGCCGCTGGCGCGGCTGCACCCGGCGCGCGGCGAGCAGCGATCCGGTGAGCGACCCGACCGCCATGATCGAGCCGAGGACGCCGTACTCCCCGGCGCCCTTGCCGTAGACGTCGGTGGCCATCAGCGCCATCGTCATCTGGAAGTTCAGGCCGAACGTGCCGGCGGTGAACACAATCGCGAGGATCAGCATGATGTCGGGCCGTGAGCGCACGTAGCGCAGGCCGTCGCGGATCATCCCCTTGGTGCGGGCGGCCGGCTCATCGGTGGCCAGCTCGTCGACGTGCATCTGCGTCAGCGAGACGATCACCGCCAGATAGCTGACCGCGTTCAGGAGGATGACCCATCCGGTCGCGGTCGCGCCGCCGCCGAGGCCGGCGATGAGGAAGCCGGCCACCGCCGGACCGATCACGCGGGCGAGGTTGAACGACGCCGAGTTGAGCCCGACGGCGTTCGTGACGTGCTCGCGGTCGACCATCTCGGTGACGAAGGCCTGGCGGGCCGGCGCGTCGAACGCCGTCCCGACACCGAAGAGGAACGCGAGCACGTAGACGTGCCAGATCTGGGCGGCACCGGTGACCGCGAGCAGGCCGAGGACGGCCGCGGTGACCCCCATGGTGGACTGCGTCACCGCGAGTACCCGGCGCTTGGGGAAGCGGTCGGCGAGCACTCCCGCGTAGGGCGAGAACAGCAGGATCGGCAGGAACTGCAGCCCGGTGGTGATCCCCAGCGCGGCGCCGCTGCCGGTCAGCTGCAGGACCAGCCAGTCCTGCGCGACCCGCTGCATCCACGTACCGACGTTCGAGACCAGCGACCCGGCCGCGTACAGCCGGTAGTTGCGGATCAGGAGAGCGCGGAACGTGGACCTCAAGCGTGCGCCAGCCTTTCCAGGATCGGGGCCACCTGCCGCAGCAGGCGGCGTTCGTCAGGGGTCAGCTCTCGCAGCCGCCGCGCCAGCCACGCGTCCTTGCGCTTGCTGTCCTCCGCGAGGACCTGCCGGGCCGCCTCGGACAGGTGTACGACGACCTGGCGCCGGTCGCTCGGGTGTGCCTCCCGGCGGACCAGCCCCAGGTCGGCGAGGCAGGTGACCGTGCGGGTCATCGACGGCGGCTGCACCTTCTCGGCCGCGGCCAGCTCACCGATCGTGAGCGGCCCGCGCCGGTCGAGTGTGCCGAGGACCGTCAGCTGGTTGAGGCTCAGGTCGGTGCTCGCCCGTTCGAAACGCATGCGGCGCGACAGCCGCGCCATCGAGTTGCGCAACGTGCGCGCCAGCGCGGCGTCCGAGCGGACGTCGAGGGCAGTACCTGCCAGAGACACATCGTTAGCATACCTCATTAGCATTGCTAACCAAGCGGCAGCGTGGCGTGGGGAAGGCCGCTCACCGGCCGCGCGGGCGTCCACCGGCGTAACCTGGCCTCGTGACCCGAACGGACAAGCCGCTGCTGATCACCGCCGACGTGGCACCGCTCGACGTCGACGGCGTCCGCACGGTGGCCGTGGGGTCCGCCGTGTGGCTGGTGGGTTTCCTCGCCCTGCTGCCGTTCTACGGCACACTGCAGGCGACCGGGCGTACGTGGTGGCTGTGGGCCTGCGTCGCCGGCTTCGGGATGGGTCTGGTCGGCCTGGAGTACTGCCGCCGCCGCCGACAGCACCTGCGCAGCCAGCCAGCACGGCCGGTCGAAACCAGCCCACTCGGCGCCGCCGGTCTGTAGCCGGTCGGCCGGGGAGTCCCTGGACGGTGACTAGAAACGCTCGATGTCGTCGTAGCCGAGTGTGTCGAAGGCCGGTTCCGGCAGCGGCTGCGGGCGGTGACCGGGGTCGAGCCTGACCTCGGAGTGGGCGCCGCAGCCGTGGTCGAACGACACCACGCGCCCGTCGTCCGGAGAGAAGGCGTTGGCGCACACCCCGAACACGGTGCCCAGCGGTCCGGCCAGCTTGACGAGGAAGCCGCAGGAGGCGCACGGTGCAGGCGCCGCCCGCGCGACCGCAGTGTCCCGCCCGTGGCTGCCGCGGTGCCAACGCTCCGCCGCGTCGTCGCGCCCCTCCCGCGACAGCACCCTCGACCGGCCGAGCCCCAGCTCGTCCCGCACGGACCTGACCGCGGCCGGGTCCAGGTCGTCGTCCTCCGCCGACAGCCACGCAGGAGCGAGCCGCGGATCGTCCTCCCCGGTCGGCAGCAGGTCCCCAGGCCCCAGGTCCTCGGGGCGGATGCGCTCACGCCACGGCACCCACTCCGGCGCCAGCAACGCCTCCTCACCGGGCAGCAGCACGATCTCGTTGACCGTCACCGACTTCTGCCGGCTGGCCCGGGCCACCGTCACCGACCAGTGCCAGCCGCGGTAGCCCCGTCGCGTCGCCGCGAAGTCGTGGCTCACCAGCCGGTCGCCGACGGCGCGGGCCCCCTCGTGCTCGCCGACCTCGTCGGCGTCGACCACCTCGAGCAGCGCCGCACGGGCGACGTCGACGGCTTGCGCGAGGACGCTGTCCGGCTTGCGGCTGCGGGCGGCGGGCATGCGGCCGATTGTCCCCCATCCGGGACCGCAGCGCACGCCCGAGTTGCCGTCGTGCCGGCGACTTTGTTGGCAGGATGGTGAGGTGCCCGCCGACGAGCCGCGGAACGCGGGGCCCGGCCCGCGGGTCTGGGCAGCCCGGGATTCGCAGCGACGTGGGCGTGCCGCCGGCCGCAGCACCGCGCGGGTGGTGTCCGGCACCAGGCGGGTGGTCCTCGGCACCGGG
>JALYMZ010000380.1 GCA_030773435.1 Actinomycetota bacterium
GGTCGGTCACGTTGCCGGCGGCACCACCGAGCAGCAGCCCCAGCGCCGCCGCCCACAGCGGGCTGCCGAGCCGGCGCGCGAGCATGACGACCACGACGATCACCCCGAGGGCGAGGAGGCTCAGCAGGACGGTGAGCCCGGTGCCGAGGCTGAACGCGGCTCCGGGGTTGCGGGTCAGGCGCAGCGTCAGGAGCCCGCCGAGCAGCTCGACCGGAGCCCGACCGCTGAGCAGGTCGACCGCGAGCACCTTGGTGGCGACGTCGGCGGCGTAGACCACGGCCGCGACCAGCACGAACAACCGGATGCGGCGGGCCGCCGGCATCCGGTCGGAGTCACGTCCGGTGGGGTCGCTGGACCTCAGCGACGCTCCTCGCGTTGCTTGCATGTGACGCACAGTGTGGCACGGGGATACGCCATCAGGCGCAGCTTGCCGATCGGGTTGCCGCAGCTCTCGCAGGTGCCGTAGCTGCCGTCGCCGATGCGCTGAAGTGCGTGCTCGGTCTGCGCCAGCAGGTCGCGCGAGTGCCGCGCCAGCGACATCTCGTGGTCTCGCTCGAACGCCGTCGACCCCACGTCGGCCTGGTCGTGGCCGGCGCCGTCGCCGCCGTCGCGGAAGAGCCCCGCGATCTCCTCCTCCGCCTGCGAAATCTCGGTGCGGAGCCGCTGCGCCTCGCTGTCCAGTCCGGCGCGGACCTCGGTGAGCTCCTCGGCGGTCCACGGGGCCTCGTCCGAGCGCACCGCCAGCCGGGTGGCCTGTGCCCCGGCCTTCCGGCTGGGTGTCTTCGCGGACGCCCGCGTCGACGCCGCCTTCCTGGTGTCCGGCTTCGCCGCCTTCTTGCGTGCCGCCTTCTCCGGTGCCGCCTTCTTGCGCGCCGCCTTCTCCGGTGCCGCCTTCTCCGGTGCCGCCTTCTTCTTCGCCACCGCCTTCTTCTTCGCCGCCGCCTCGCTCGCCTCGGCCGTCGCCGCCGGACGCTGCCGCGCCGCCGGCTTCTGCGGACCACCGGTGGTGCGTGCGGTCCGTCTGACCGCGCTCTTGGCGGCGGTGGACGCCACCGGGTCGGCGTCGGTCGGTGGCGCCGGCTTCGCTGGCCTGGCCTTCACCGTGGACGACTTCCGCACCGTGGTGGCGGTCGCCGCGACCTTCTTCGCGGGGCGCTTGCGCGCGGACGTCTCGGTGGTGTTCTCCGCGACGGACTTCGTCGTCTCCTGGGGCATCACGGGGACCCTTCGCGTCGCGGACGTGGACCACCGCCGGTGCGGTGCGGCGAGGATAGGCCGCGGGTCTGACGGGTTCAAGTACGCCGTACACTGGCCGGAGCCGCACAGGCGCGGATGGGGACGAGTACCCGCCGAACGCAGCCAGCAGCGAGCCGGGGACGGTGCGAGCCCGGTGGCGTGCACGGCGGCGAAGATCACCCCGGAGCCGCCGGAAGAACCGGTCGTCCGCCAGGGCCGACCCCAGTAGACCCGGCCGCGGCGGGCCACGAGCGGGTCGCGGGAGGCGTCGCGACCAAGGAGGGTGGTACCGCGGGACGTGACCCCGGTCACGTCTCGTCCCTTCGTCGTACTGCCGGAGCAGGAAACCGACAAGGACCACCGCCGATGCCCTACCGCCCCGTCCCGCCCCAGGTCGACCTCCCCGCGCTCGAGCGCGAGGTCCTGCAGCTGTGGCGCGCGAACCGCACCTTCGACCGGTCGCTGGAGCAGACCGCCGACGGACCTCGCTGGACCTGCTACGAGGGCCCCCCGACCGCGAACGGCAGGCCCGGCACCCACCACGTCGAGGCGCGCGTGTTCAAGGACGTCTTCCCGCGGTTCAAGACCATGCAGGGCCAGCGGGTCGACCGCAAGGCCGGGTGGGACTGCCACGGCCTGCCGGTCGAGCTCGCGGTGGAGAAGGAGCTCGGCTTCACCGGCAAGGGGGACATCGAGGCGTTCGGGGTCGCGGAGTTCAACGCCCGCTGCCGCGCGTCGGTGCTGCGGCACGTCGACGCGTTCGCGGAGATGACCGAGCGCATGGGCTACTGGGTCGACTTCGCCGACGCCTACTGGACGATGGACCCGGCGTACGTCGACAGCGTGTGGTGGGCGCTGCAGCAGATCCACGCGCGCGGGCTGCTGGTCGAGGACTACCGCGTCGCGCCGTACTGCCCGCGCTGCGGGACCGGGCTGTCCGACCACGAGCTCGCGCAGGGCTACGAGACCGTCGTCGACCCGTCGGTGTACGTGCGGCTGCCGCTGGCGTCCGGGCCGTACGCCGGCGAGGCGGCGCTACTGGTGTGGACGACGACCCCGTGGACGCTGGTGTCGAACACCGCGGTCGCGGTGCACCCGGAGGTGGACTACGTCGTCGCCACCGACGGCACCGAGACCCTCGTGGTCGCCGAGCCGCTGCTCTCCACCGTGCTCGGCGACGGCTGGCGGGTGGTGGCGACGGTGCGCGGCGCGCAGATGGAGCGGTGGCGCTACCGGCGGCCGTTCGAGCTGGTCGACTTCCCGGTCGACGAGCTGGCGCACATCGTCGTCCTCGCCGACTACGTGACCACCGACGACGGCACCGGCCTGGTGCACCAGTCGCCGGCGTTCGGCGAGGACGACCTGCGCGTCTGTCGCGCCTACGGGCTGCCGCTGGTCAACCCGGTCAGCGGCGACGGGCGGTTCCGCGCCGACCTCCCCCTGGTCGGGGGTCAGTTCTTCAAGCACGCCGACGCCGACCTGGTGCGCGACCTGCAGGCCCGCGGCCTGCTGTTCCGGCACCAGGCCTACGAGCACTCCTATCCGCACTGCTGGCGGTGCCACACCGCGCTCATCTACTACGCGCAGCCGTCGTGGTACATCCGCACCACGCAGGTCAAGGAGGCGCTGCTGCGCGAGAACGCGCGCACGACGTGGTACCCCGAGACGATCAAGTGGGGCCGCTACGGCGACTGGCTGCACAACAACGTCGACTGGGCGCTGTCCCGTAACCGCTACTGGGGCACGCCGCTGCCGATCTGGCGCTGCGCTGACGATCATCAGACCTGCGTCGGGTCCCGGGCCGAGCTGTCCGAGCTCACCGGCTCCGACCAGTCCGGGCTCGACCCGCACCGGCCCTACATCGACGGGGTGACGTTCGACTGCCCGGAATGCGGCCAGCGGGCGGTGCGGGTTCCGGAGGTCGTTGACGCGTGGTTCGACTCCGGATCCATGCCGTTCGCGCAATGGGGGTATCCCCACCTGCCCGCATCGGCCGAGCGGCTGGCGCAGGCCTACCCGGCGCAGTTCATCGCCGAAGGGCTGGACCAGACCCGGGGCTGGTTCTACACGCTGATGGCAGTCGGCACGCTGGTCTTCGACCGGTCGCCGTACGAGAACGTGCTCTGCCTGGGCATCATCTTGGCCGAGGACGGCCGGCGGATGAGCAAACACCTCGGCAACATCCTCGAGCCGATGCCGTTGATGGAGCAGCACGGCGCCGACGCGGTCCGCTGGTTCATGGCGGCCGGCGGGTCGCCGTGGTCCGCGCGCCGGGTGGGGCACGCCACGCTGCAGGAGATCGTGCGCAAGGTGCTGCTGACGTACTGGAACACCGTCGCGTTCCAGGCGCTGTACGCCCGCGCCTGCGGCTGGGAGCCGCCGGGCGAGGCGTCGCCGGTGCAGCAGCGGCACGTGCTGGACCGGTGGCTGCACGCGGAGACGCACCGGGTGGTCCGCGACGTCACCGTGGCGCTGGAGCGGTTCGACACCCAGCGGGCCGGGCAGGCGCTGGCGCAGTTCGTCGACGACCTGTCCAACTGGTACGTGCGGCGCTCCCGCCGCCGGTTCTGGAACGGCGAGCCGGCCGCGCTGGCCACCCTGCACGACACCCTCGAGGTGCTGACCCGGCTGCTGGCGCCGCTGGTGCCGTTCGTCACCGAGCGGGTGTGGCAGGACGTCGTACGCCCGGTCACGCCGAACGCCGCCGAGTCGGTGCACCTGGCGTCGTGGCCGTCGTACGACGCCGGCGCCGTCGACGCGGACCTCGCCCGGCGGATGGCGCTGGCGCGGCGGCTGGTCGAGCTCGGGCGGGCGGCGCGGGCGGAGGCGAGGGTGCGCACCCG
>JALYMZ010000381.1 GCA_030773435.1 Actinomycetota bacterium
GCCCCGCGGGTAGGGTCGCGAGAGGGGCGACCGCACCGTCGTAGCCGGGCTCCGGACCCGCAGCGAAACCGACCCACCCCCGAGGGGAGCACCTCCACGTGAGCCATGCCGACACCGTCCTCCCCACTTCGCTGGAGTGGACCGACCTGGACCGCCGCGCCGTGGACACGGTCCGGGTGCTGGCGATGGATGCGGTGGAGAAGGTCGGCAACGGCCACCCCGGTACGGCGATGAGCCTCGCGCCGGCGGCGTACCTGCTCTTCCAGAAGCTGATGCGGCACAACCCGGCCGACCCCGGCTGGACCGGCCGCGACCGCTTCGTGCTGTCGGCCGGCCACTCCAGCCTCAGCCTCTACATCCAGCTCTACCTCGCCGGCTACGGCCTCGAGCTCGACGACCTGAAGGCATACCGCACGTGGGGGAGCAAGACCCCCGGGCACCCCGAGTACGGCCACACCAAGGGCGTAGAGACGACCACCGGGCCGCTCGGGCAGGGCGTCGGCAACGCGGTCGGCATGGCGATGGCGGCCCGGCGCGAGCGGGGACTCTACGACCCCGAGTCCCCCACCGGGCAGAGCCTGTTCGACCACCACGTCTACTGCGTCGCCAGCGACGGCGACATGGAGGAGGGCGTGGCCGCGGAGGCCTCCTCGCTGGCCGGCCACCAGCGCCTGGGCAACCTGATCCTGCTCTACGACGACAACGACATCTCGATCGAGGACGACACCGACATCGCGTTCTCCGAGGACGTGGCCGCCCGCTACCAGGCCTACGGCTGGCATGTGCAACGGGTCGACTGGACGGCCGGCGGCCGCGGGTACGACGAGGACGTCGCGGCGCTCTGGGACGCCCTGCAGGCCGCACGCGCCGAGACCGACCGGCCCAGCTTCATCGCGCTGCGCACGATCATCGCGTGGCCGGCGCCGAATGCCCGCAACACCGGCAAGGCGCACGGCTCGGCGCTGGGTGCCGAGGAGGTGGCCGCCACCAAGCGAGTGCTCGGCGTCGACCCCGATCAGACGTTTGCGGTGGCCGACGACGTGCTCACCCACACGCGGCGGGTGCGCGACCGCGGCGCGCAGCTGCAGCAGGAGTGGGAGGAGCGGTACGCCGCCTGGGCCGCGGCCAACCCGCAGCGGCGGGAGCTGCTCGAGCGGCTGCGCGACCGGCGCCTGCCGGACGGGTGGTCCGACGCGCTGCCGCGCTTCGACGCCGACCCCAAGGGCCTCGCCACCCGAAAGGCCAGCGGCGCGGTGCTCGGCGCGGTCGCGCGGCACCTGCCCGAGCTGTGGGGCGGCTCCGCCGACCTCGCCGACTCCAACAACACCACCCCCAAGGACCAGCCGTCGTTCATCCCGCCCGACCGCGCCACCAAGGAGTTCGCCGGCGACTGGTACGGCCGGGTCCTGCACTTCGGCGTCCGCGAGCATGCGATGGGCGCGATCCTCAACGGCATCGCGCTGCACGGCAACACCCGCCCGTACGGCGGCACCTTCCTGGTGTTCAGCGACTACATGCGCCCGGCGGTGCGGCTGGCGGCGCTGATGGAACTGCCGGTCGTCTACGTGTGGACGCACGACTCCATCGGGCTCGGCGAGGACGGCCCGACCCACCAGCCGATCGAGCACCTCGCCGCGCTCCGTGCGATCCCCGGCCTCGACGTGGTCCGGCCGGCGGACGCCAACGAGACCGTGGCCGCGTGGCGGGCCGTCCTGGAGCGCGCCGACCGCCCGGCCGGGCTCGCGCTGACCCGGCAGAACGTCCCGACGTTCCCGCGCGGCGAGCAGGGCTTCGCCACCACCGAAGGGGTCGCCCGCGGCGCGTACGTGCTGGTCGACGCCGACGGCGGCGAACCCGACGTCGTGCTCGTCGCCACTGGCTCGGAGGTACAGATCGCCGTCGCCGCGCGCACTGCGCTGGCCGACCAGGACGTCCGGGCCAGGGTCGTGTCCATGCCGTGCAAGGAGTGGTTCGACGAGCAGGAGGCGGGCTACCGCGACCAGGTCGTGCCGCCGTCGGTGCGCGCGCGGGTCTCGGTGGAGGCCGCGGTGGCGCAGGGCTGGCGCGACGTGGTCGGTGACGCCGGCCGCACCGTGAGCATCGAGCACTACGGCGCGTCCGCGGACTACTCGACGCTGTACGACAAGTTCGGCTTCACCGCCGAGGCGGTGGCGCAGGCCGCCCTGGACAGCATCGCCGCGGCGCGCGAGCTCGGCGGCTCCGGCGCACCCGTGCACGCCCGCGCCTCCGGACCGACGGGGCCGGCCGACGACCCCGACCAAGCCCCCTGACCCGCACCCACCCGAGAGGGACGGCACGCGCTATGAACAACGGCCTGAACGCACTGTCCGACGCCGGGGTCTCGGTCTGGCTCGACGACCTGTCCCGGGAGCGGTTGCGCACCGGGCGCCTGCGTGAGCTGGTCGAGGACTACTCCGTGGTCGGCATGACGTCGAACCCGACCATCTTCGCCAAGGCGGTCACCGACGCCGACGACTACGAGGAACAGGTGCACGACCTGGCACTGCGCGACGTCTCCGTGGAGGAGGCGGTGCGGACCATCACGACGTACGACGTGCGCTGGGCGTGCGACCAGCTGCGCTCTGTCTACGACGCCACCGACGGCGTGGACGGCCGGGTGTCGCTGGAGGTCGACCCGCGCCTGGCCCACGACACCGACCGCACGCTCGCCGAGGCGCGGGCGCTGTGGTGGCTGGTCGACCGCCCGAACCTGTTCATCAAGATCCCGGCGACCACCGCCGGCGCCCCGGCCATCACCGCGGCGCTGGCGGAGGGCATCAGCGTCAACGTCACGCTGATCTTCGGCCTGGACCGCTACCGCGCGGTGATGGACGCGTTCCTCGCCGGGCTCGAGCAGGCCGACGCCAACGGCCACGACCTGTCCAGGATCGCGTCGGTCGCCTCGTTCTTCGTCAGCCGCGTCGACACCGAGGTGGACAAGCGCCTGGACGCACTCGGCGGTGCGGAGGCCGCGGAGCTGCGCAGCAAGGCGGCCGTCGCCAACGCCCGGCTGGCGTTCCAGCGCTACGAGGAGGTGTTCGCCGGGCAGCGCTGGCGTGCGCTGCAGGAGAAGGGCGCCCGTCCGCAGCGGCCGCTGTGGGCGTCGACCTCGGCCAAGGACCCCCGGCTGCCCGACACCATGTACGTCACCGAGCTCGTCACCGCCGGCACCGTCAACACGATGCCGGAGCCGACCCTGGAGGCGGCGGCCGACCACGCCGAGGTCGCCGGAGACACCGTGCGCGGGCGCTATGACGAGGCCCAGGACGTGCTCGACGCGCTCGAGAAGCTCGGCATCTCCTACGACGACGTCATCGACGTGCTGGAGCGCGAGGGCGTGGAGAAGTTCGAGAAGTCCTGGAAGGAGCTGCTCGACACGGTCGCGGCGGCGGTGGAGGAGGCCCGCCGGTGACCCCTGCGGTGACCGTCCGGGTCGCCGGCGCCGCCGCCGGACCCCACAACGACGTGGTCACGCAGCTCGTCGACGACAAGGTCGCGTCCCGGCTCGCCGCCCGTGACCCCGCGCTGTGGGGCCCGGACGCCGAGCCGGAGGCGACGGTCCGGCTGGGCTGGGTGGGCCTGCCGCAGTCGTCGCGCCCGCTGCTCGCCGAGATCGACCGGCTGCGTGAGCAGCTGTGGGCCGACGGGCTGGATCGGGTCGTGCTGTGCGGCATGGGCGGCTCGTCGCTGGCGCCGGAGGTCATCGCTCGCACCTGCGCGGTCGACCTCGAGGTGCTCGACTCCACCGCTCCGAGCGTGGTCCGGCGTGCCCTAGACGGCGACCTCGTCCGCACCGTGGTCGTGATCTCCTCCAAGTCCGGTACGACGGTCGAGACCGACAGCCAGCGCCGTGCGTTCGCGCACGCCTTCACCGAGGCAGGGATCGAACCGGCTTCGCGGTTCGTGGTCGTGACCGACCCCGGCTCGCCACTGTCGCGGCTGGCCACCGAGTCGGGCTACCGCGCGGTGTTCCACGCCGACCCGCACGTCGGCGGGCGCTACAGCGCGCTCACCGCGTTCGGGCTGCTGCCCACCGGCCTCGCCGGCATCGACGTCACCGACCTGCTGGACGAGTCCGTCGACGTGGCGCCCGCGCTGGCTGCCGACGACCCGGTCAACCCGGCGCTGCAGCTGGGCGCCGTGCTCGGCGCCAGCTCCGGGCGGGACAAGGCGGTGATCGTCGACGCGGGGTCCGGGATCGTCGGCTTCGGCGCCTGGGCCGAGCAGCTGCTCGCCGAGAGCACCGGCAAGCTGGGGCGCGGCGTGCTGCCGGTACCGGTCGAGGGGCCGGACGCGCCGGAGGTGGTGGCCGCCGCGGACGACGTCGTGGTGGCGTTCCTCGCCCACCCCGACGTGGCCGGGGAGGCACATCCGGACGTGTCGCCGGAGGCCGCCGCGGACCTGCCCGTGGCGACGGTCGCCGGCCCTTTGGGCGCACAGCTGCTGCTCTGGGAGCACGCCACCGCGGTCGCCGGGCGGCTGCTCAAGATCAACCCGTTCGACCAGCCCGACGTAGAGAGCGCCAAGGCCGCCGCGCGCGGCCTACTCGACCACCGGCCCGAACCGGAACCGCCGCGGTTCGTCGACGCGGCCGTCGAGGTGCGCGGGTCACCGGGGCTGCTGGACGGTGTCGACTCGCTGCCGGCCGCCGTGGCGGCCCTGCTCCACCGGCTGCCGGAGCACGGCTACGCGGCGGTCATGGCGTACCTCGACCCGGTGCGGGACGCCGCGCTCACCAGCTGCCGCACCGCCCTGGCTCGTCGTACCCGCCGTCCGGTCACGTTCGGGTGGGGGCCGCGGTTCCTGCACTCGACCGGCCAGTACCACAAGGGCGGGCCGGCGCGCGGCGTGTACGTCCAGGTGACCGTGAGCGCCGACGAGGACGTCGCCGTCCCCGGGCGGCCGTTCAGCTTCGGCGAGCTGATCGCCGCGCAGGCCGCCGGTGACGCCCAGGTCCTGGCCGACCTCGACCGCCCGGTGCTCCGGCTCCACCTGACCGACCCGGAGGCCGGGGTGCGCCAGGTACGCGAGGCGCTGCGATGACGACGGCGCCCGCCGCTCTATCGGGCACGGACCGGCTGCCACGCAACCCGCTGCGCGACCCGCAGGACCGGCGGCTGCCGCAGATCGCCGGCCCGTGCGGCCTGGTGATCTTCGGGGTGACCGGCGACCTGTCCCGCAAGAAGCTCATGCCGGCCGTGTACGACCTGGCCAACCGGGGGCTGCTGCCGCCGGGGTTCGCGCTGGTCGGCTTCGCGCGGCGCGACTGGGCCGACCAGGACTTCGCGCAGATCGTGCACGACGCGGTCAAGGAGCACGCTCGCACCCCGTTCCGGGAGGAGGTCTGGGACCAGCTGGCCGAGGGGTTCCGGTTCGTCCCTGGCGAGTTCGGCGACGACGCCGCGTTCGACCGGCTGCGGGGCACCGTCGCCGATCTCGACGAGTCGCGCGGCACCAACGGCAACTGCGCGTTCTACCTGTCCATCCCGCCCCGGTTCTTCCCCGACGTCATCGGCCAGCTGCGCGAGCATGGCCTCGCCGAACCGCCGCCGGGGTCGTGGCGCCGCGTCGTCGTGGAGAAGCCGTTCGGGTCCGACCTGCGCACCGCCCGCGAGCTCAATGCCGTGGTGTCGGAGGTGTTCCCGCCGGAGTCGGTGTTCCGCATCGACCACTACCTCGGCAAGGAGACGGTGCAGAACATCCTGGCGATCCGGTTTGCCAACGCGATGTTCGAGCCGATCTGGAACTCCCACTACGTCGACCACGTGCAGATCACGATGGCCGAGGACATCGGGATCGGGGGGCGCGCCGGGTACTACGACGGCATCGGCGCCGCCCGCGACGTCATCCAGAACCACCTGCTGCAGCTGCTGGCGTTGATCGCCATGGAGGAGCCCACGTCGTTCGACGCGCGCAGCCTGCGCATCGAGAAGCAGAAGGTCCTCGGTGCCGTGCAGCTGCCCCGGCGGCTCGACGCAGGCACGGCCCGCGGCCAGTACGCGGAGGGCTGGGCCGGCGGCGTCAAGGTGGCAGGCTACGGCCAGGAGCAGGACATCCCTGACGACTCCCGCACCGAGACCTACGCCGCGGTTCGGCTGGAGATCGATACGCGACGCTGGGCGGGCGTGCCGTTCTACCTCCGCACCGGCAAGCGGCTCGGGCGCCGGGTGACGGAGGTGGCGGTGATCTTCCGGCGGGCGCCGCACCTGCCGTTCACCGAGACCGCGACCGAGGAGCTCGGACACAACGCGTTGGTCATCCGCGTGCAGCCGGACGAAGGGGTCACCGTGCGGTTCGGGTCGAAGGTGCCCGGCACGGCGATGGAGATCCGGGACGTCACCATGGACTTCGCGTACGGCGGGTCGTTCGTCGAGTCCAGCCCCGAGGCGTACGAGCGCCTCATCCTCGACGTGCTGCTCGGCGAGCCGCCGCTGTTTCCGCAGCACGAGGAAGTCGAGCTGTCCTGGCAGATCCTCGATCCTGTCGTCGAGTACTGGGCGCGCCACGGGCGTCCGGAGCCCTACCCTGCGGGCACGTGGGGGCCGGCGTCGGCCGACCGGATGCTGGCTAAGGACGGACGCGCCTGGCGGCGCCCCTAGGAGCCGGCCGGCCGTGACCATCACCCTCACCGATACCACGTCGAGCCGCATCGCCGCGGAGCTGCTGCGGGCCCGCCGCCGGGCCGGCAGCCCGGCGATGGGCATGGTCCTCACGCTCGTCGTCGACGTACCGGAGGACGACGCCGACGAGCCGATGCGGGCCGCAGCGGCTGCCTCCACCGAGCACCCGGCGCGCGTGCTGGGGGTGATCCGCGGCTCCGCCCGCGGGGCCTCCCGGGTGGACGCCGAGGTCAGCATCGGGGCCGGCTGGTCCGGGGAGACCGTGCTGCTGCGGCTGTCCGGTGAGGTGACCGCGCACGCCGAGTCGGTCGTCCTGCCGCTGCTGCTGCCGGACTCCCCGGTGGTCGTGTGGTGGCCGACGACGTCCCCGGCCGACCCGGCCACCGACCCGCTCGGGGCGCTGGCGCAACGGCGGATCACCGACGCCGCGGCGGCGCCGCGAGGCCGCGCCGCGGCACTGGCCGCCCAGTGCGAGAACTACGCCCCCGGCAACACCGACCTCGCCTGGACCCGGCTGACCGGATGGCGGGCCCTGCTGGCGGCGGCCCTGGACCAGGTGTCGGCGCGGGTGACCGGCGGTGAGGTCGCCGCGCAGCGGGTGTCACCGAGCGCCGATTTGCTGAGCGCCTGGCTCGGCGATCGGCTCCGGGTCGAGGTGGCCCGGAAGACCTCCCGAGGGCCGGGCATCACGTCGGTCCGGCTGGCGACGAAGGCCGGCGAGATCGCGCTGGTCCGTCCCGACGGGCGGCTGGCCACGTTGTGCACTCCCGGCCAGCCGGACCGGCCGGTGGCGCTGACGCGTCGGCCGGTCGCGGAGCTGCTGGCCGAGGAGCTGCGTCGCCTGGACCCGGACGACGTCTACGAGGCGACGGTGACGTCGCTGCGCGAGCAGCTCCGCCGCGGCGGGCCGGCCCGCTGAGCCGTGCCGACGACCACGGTGGTGGAGCACCGCGACACCGGTCTGCTGGTGGAGGCGGTGGCGGCGCGGTTCCTCAGCCGGCTGGCCGCCGCCCAGAGCGGTGGCCGGATCGTGTCGGTGGTGCTGACCGGCGGCTCGGTGGCCGCCCGGTGGTACGCCGCGGTCGCCGCCTCACCGGGGCGGGACGCCGTCGACTGGGGGCGGCTGGAGGTGTGGTGGGGCGACGAGCGGTTCCTGCCGGACGGCGACCCGGAGCGCAACGCGACCCAGGCGCACCGGGCGCTGCTGAACGCCGTCCCCCTCGACCGGTCCCGGGTGCACCCGATGCCCGCCGCCGACGGGCCCGCGGCCGGCGATCCCGACGCCGCCGCCGGGGCCTACGCGCGGCTGCTGCTCGACGCCGCACACCCGGAGGACCACGGCCCCACGCCGGTGTTCGACCTGCTGCTGCTCGGCGTGGGACCCGACGGGCACGTCGCGTCGCTGTTCCCCGGGCACCCGGCGCTGTACGACGACCGGACGGTGACCGCGGTCCGCGGCGCGCCGAAGCCTCCCCTGACTCGGATCACGCTGACGTTCTCGGCGCTGGCCCGGTCCCGCGAGACCTGGTTCGTCGTCGCCGGGCGGGACAAGGCGCCGGCGGTGCGGCTGGCGCTGTCCGGTGCCGGCAGGATGCAGGTGCCGGCTGCCGGGGTCACCGGACGTGAACGGACGCTGTGGCTGCTGGACCGGGAGGCGGCGGCACAGCTGCCCAGCGGACTGTCGCGGCCGGCGTCCCCCTGACCGGAGCCGGGCACCAGGTCAGTAGATGATCTCGCCGCTCTTGCGCCGGGCGCGCAGCGTCTGCAGCGCCTCCTGCAGGATGTCCGCGGCCTCCTGGTCGGAGCGGCGCTCCTTGACGTACGCCAGGTGCGTCTTGTACGGCTCGATCCGGGGGGGCGGCGGCGGATTCTCCTCGTCGCGGCTGGCCGGCAGCCCGCAGCGGGGGCAGTCCCATGAGTCCGGCAGCGCCGCTTCGACGGCGAACGCGGGTTGGGTCTCGTGGCCGTTCGCGCAGAAGTACGACACCCTCCGGCGCGGGGCGGTGTCACCGCGCTCGGCCTCCCCCATGGGGCCGGCGCCGACACGGCTGCCGCGGATCGCGTTACCACCGGCCATCCGAGAAGCTCCTTGTCCTGAGAAGATCGCGGGTCCTGATGAGGGTCCGGGCTCAGCCCCGGCTCAGCAGCCCCAGCGAGACGATGCACACGGCCCACAGGACGCCAACCCCGATCGTGAAGCGGTCGAGGTTGCGCTCGGCCACCGACGAACCGCCCAGCCCACTGGAGACGCCGCCGCCGAACATGTCCGACAGGCCACCGCCGCGCCCCTTGTGCAGCAGCACGAGCAGCAGCAGCAGCAGGCTGGTGACGATCAGCAGGATCTGCAAGCCGAGGACCACAGCAGCAGAGCCTAACCTGCCGCGCCGGTCGGGAGGAGCGGAAGGTCATGGAACCGGCAGATCCCGGCGAACTCGTCGGCGTGCAGGCTGGCACCGCCGACCAGCGCCCCGTCGACGTCCGGCTGCGCCATGATGCCGGCGACGTTGGTGACCTTCACCGACCCGCCGTAGAGCACCCGGGTCTCGGCGGCCGCCTCCGCCGACCAGCGCTCCGCGAGGCGGCCACGGACCGCCGCGCACACCTCCTGGGCGTCCTCGGGGGTGGCCACCTCGCCGGTGCCGATCGCCCAGACCGGCTCGTACGCAACCACCAGCCCGGCCACGTCCGCGGCGGTGAACCCGGCCAGCGAGCCGTCGACCTGGTCGAGGGTGTGCTCGACGTGCCGACCCGCACGCCGCTCCGGCAGGCCCTCCCCCACGCACACGATCGGCGTCATGCCGGCCCGAGTGGCGGCACGGGCCTTGGCGTTGACGAGCGCGTCGTCCTCGCCGTGGTGCTCCCGGCGTTCGCTGTGCCCGACGACCACGTACGAGCAGCCCAACCTGGCCAGCATCGCCGCCGAGACGTCGCCGGTGTAGGGGCCGTCGGGATGCGGTGAGAGGTCCTGGCCGCCGTACCGGATCTCTAGCCGATCCCCGTCGACGAGCGTCTGCACGCTGCGCAGGTCGGTGAACGGCGGCAGCACCACGACCTCGACCCGGCCGTGGTCGTGCTTCTTGTCCTGCAGGATCCACGCGAGCTTCTGCACCAGGACGACGGCCTCCTGGTGGTTGAGGTGCATCTTCCAGTTGCCTGCCATCAGCGCCCGGCGCCCGGTGCGGTCGGTCGACACCATCGGTCAGCCCTCCAGGACCTCGAGGCCGGGCAGCGGCTTGCCCTCGAGGTACTCCAGGCTCGCCCCGCCCCCGGTGGACACGTGGCCGAAGGCGCGCTCGTCGAACCCCAGCCGGCGCACCGCCGCGGCCGAGTCCCCGCCGCCCACCACGGTCAGCCCGTCGACCCGGGTCAGTGCCCGCGCCACCGCCTCGGTGCCGGCCGCAAACGCCGGGATCTCGAAGACCCCCATCGGGCCGTTCCAGAACGCGGTGCGGGCGTCGGCGAGCGCTGCACCGAACGCGTGCGCGCTGTGCGGCCCGATGTCGAGGCCCATCTGGTCGGCAGGCATGCCGTCCACGGGTACGACGGTCGGCTCCGCCTGCGCGGAGAGCTCCGGCGCCACCACCACGTCGGTCGGGAGCACGACCTCGACGCCCCGCTCGGCCGCGGTGCTCAGGTAGCCGCGGACGGCGTCCACCTGGTCCTCCTCGAGCAGGCTGCGGCCGACCCCGTGCCCCTGCGCCCGCAGGAACGTGAACGCCATGCCGCCGCCGACGAGCAGCCGGTCCGCCTGGTCGAGCAGCCGGTCGATGACGCCGAGCTTGTCGGAGACCTTCGCACCGCCCAGCACCACGGCGTACGGCCGCTGCGGGTCCTCGGTGAGCCGCTGCAGCACGGCCAGCTCGGCGAGCACGAGCTCGCCGGCGGCGTGCGGCAGCCGCAGCGCCACGTCGTACACACTGGCCTGCTTGCGGTGCACCACCCCGAACCCGTCACTGACGAACACGTCCGCCAGCGCGGCGAGCGCGTCCGCGAAACCGGCGCGCTCGGCGTCGTCCTTGCTGGTTTCCGCGGCGGCGAAGCGGACGTTCTCCAGAACCGCCACCTCTCCGTCGGTGAGCCGAGCGACGGTCTCCTGCGCCGACGGGCCGACGGTGTCGGTGGCGAAGCGCACCGGTTGCCCGAGCAGCTCGCCGAGCCGGCGGGCGACCGGTGCCAGCGAGTAGGCCGGGTCCGGTGCACCGTTCGGTCGGCCCAGGTGCGCGGCCACGACCACCCGTGCCCCCGCACCGGCCAGGCGGCGCAGCGTCGGGACGCTGGCGCGGATGCGTCCGTCGTCGGTGATCGTGCCGCCGTCCAGCGGGACGTTGAGGTCGCTGCGGACGAGCACCCGCCGGCCGCGGAGGTCTCCCAGGTCGTCGAGGGTCTGCATCCTCGACTGGTCAGAGCGTCTGCGCGACGTGCAGGACCAGGTCGACCAGCCGGTTGGAGTAGCCCCACTCGTTGTCGTACCAGCCGACGACCTTGACCTGGTCGCCGATCACCTTGGTGAGCCCGGAGTCGAAGATGCACGACGCCGGGTCGGTGACGATGTCGGTCGACACCAGCGGTGCCGTGGTGTAGGTGAGGATCCCCTGCAGCGGTCCCTCGGCGGCGTCGCGCATCGCCGCGTTGACCTCGTTCACGCTGGTCTGCCGGGCGGTGGTCACGGTGAGGTCGGTCGCCGACCCGGTCGGCACCGGGACCCGCAGCGCGTAGCCGTCCAGCTTGCCCACCAGGTCGGGCAGCACCAGCCCGATCGCCTTGGCCGCGCCGGTGGACGTCGGCACGATGTTGAGCGCGGCGGCGCGGGCCCGGCGCAGGTCCTTGTGCGGGCCGTCCTGCAGGTTCTGGTCCTGCGTGTAGGCGTGGATCGTCGTCATGAGGCCGCGCTCGATCCCGAACGTGTCGTGCAGCACCTTGGCCATCGGCGCAAGGCAGTTGGTGGTGCAGGAGGCGTTGGAGATGACCGCGTGCGCCTGGGGGTCGTAGCTGTCGTGGTTGACCCCCATCACCACGGTGACGTCCTCGTTCTTCGCGGGCGCCGAGATGATGACCTTCTTCGCCCCGTTGTCGAGGTGCACTCTGGCCTTGGTGGCGTCGGTGAACAGCCCGGTGGACTCCACCACCACGTCGGCACCGAGGTCGCCCCAGTGCAGCTGCGCCGGGTCCCGTTCGGCGAAGGCCTGGAACGTGTTGTCGCCGACGCGGATGTCGCTCTCGGTGGCCGCCACCGGCGCCTCCAGCCGGCCGAGGATCGAGTCGTACTCGAGCAGGTGGGCCAGCGTCGTGTTGTCGGTGAGGTCGTTGACCCCGACGATCTCGAGGTCCGCCGCGCGGGCCAGCACGGCCCGGAAGAAGTTACGGCCGATGCGGCCGAAGCCGTTGATGCCTACACGAGCGGTCACAGCTGGGATCTCCTCGCTGGTGCGGAACCTCGGGTCGCCGCCGGCCACCCTAGCGGCTGGCCGACGCGCCCGCTCAGGGCGTGTCGACGAGCAGCTCCGGGGTCAGCGTGGACTCGGTGTCGGGGACCCCGAGTTCGCTCGCGCGCTTGTCGGCCATCGCCAGCAGGCGGCGGATGCGCCCGGCGATCGCATCCTTGGTCAGCGGCGGCTCGTGCAGCTGCCCGAGCTCCTCCAGGCTGGCCTGCTTGTGCTCGAGCCGCAGCGTGCCGGCCTGCCGCAAGTGGTCCGGCACGTCGTCGCCGAGCAGCTGCAGCGCCCGCTCGACGCGCGCCCCGGCGGCGACCGCGGCGCGGGTGGAGCGGCGCAGGTTGGCGTCGTCGAAGTTCGCCAGCCGGTTCGCGGTGGCCCGCACCTCCCGGCGCATCCGTCGCTCCTCCCAGGCCAGCAGCGACTCGTGGGCGCCGAGCCGGGTCAGCAGCGAGCCGATCGCGTCGCCGTCGCGGATGACGACCCGCTCCACCCCGCGCACCTCGCGTGCCTTGGCCGGAATGCCGAGCCGGCGCGCCGCCCCCACCAGCGCGAGCGCCGCCTCGGGCCCCGGGGAGCTCACCTCCAGCGCCGAGGAGCGGCCAGGCTCGGTCAGCGAGCCGTGCGCGAGGAAGGCGCCGCGCCAGGCCGCGACGGCGTCACAGCCGGCACCGGAGACCACTTGCGGTGGGAGGCCGCGCACGGGCCGGCCCCGCCCGTCGAGCAGTCCGGTCTGCCGGGCCAGCGCCTCGCCGTCCCGGCTCACCCGCACGACGTAGCGGGAACCCTTCCGCAGCCCACCGGCCGCCACCACGACCACCTCGCTGGGGTGGCCGTAGACCTCGGCGATGTCGCGCCGCAGTCGGCGCGCGGCCGCGCCGGTGTCGAGCTCGGCCTCCACGACGATGCGGCCGCTGACGATGTGGAGGCCGCCGGCGAACCTCAGCATGGCCGACACCTCGGCCTTGCGGCAGCACGACTTGGTGACGTTGGTCGCGGCCAGCTCGGCCTTCACCTGCGCCGTCATCGCCATGCCGCCGATCCTGCCACGGCTTGCGCCCTCCCGCTCGTCCCCTCTTCCCTGTCCGGCCGCCGCGGCCGGCGGGCCACCGCGTGGTCACGCCGTCGTCCGCGCGAAGACCGAAGCGTACGCCGCCGCGAGGCGGTGCGGGTCGTGGCGTACCGACCCGTCGTCGCGCGCGACGTCGGCGACCACGAGC
>JALYMZ010000382.1 GCA_030773435.1 Actinomycetota bacterium
ACCAAGGTGTACTGCCACGCCGCGGACGCGTGGCCGGCCGACGCCGAGGTGGTGGAGCGGGTGCCGGTGCGGTCGTGCGTACGGCGCGGTGCGGCCATCGACCTGGTCCTCGACCGTGGTCGGGAGAACCGTTCCCAGGTCGTCTTCACCCGGATCCGCGGCGGCCGGCAGGCGATCTTCTGGCAGAGCGCGCGCACGGCCAAGCAGGCGCGGCCCAACGTCGCGCTGCCGACCGCGCGGGCCGCCGGGATCGCCGGCCTGGAGATCCTCGTCGACTCCCACGAGCGGTACGCCTGGAAGTTCACCGGCCAGCAGGCGACCACGGTCCCGCGCGGCCTGGTCGCCGGTGACTACGGCGTCGAGCTCGACGGCCACCTGGTCGCGACGGTCGAGCGCAAGAGCCTCGCCGACCTCGTCGCCACGCTGACGGCGGGGAAGATGCGCTACGTCCTCGCCGACCTGGCCGCCGTGGGGCGGGCGGCGGTGGTGGTGGAGGCCCGCTACTCCGAGGTGTTCAAGCTGACCTGGGTGCGTCCGGCCGTGGTCGCGGACGCGGTCGCGGAGTGCCAGGTGCGCTTCCCCGGCGTACCGATCGTCTTCTGCGACACCCGCGCGCTCGCGCAGGAGTGGACGTACCGCTTCCTGGCCGCGGCGCTGGCCGAGGCGCGCGAGGACACGCCGGCCGGCGACGTCGTCGCGGAGCTGCCGGCCGGGCGACCCGTGACGCCGCCGGAGCCGTCCGTCGCGCAGGTGCGAGCGTGGGCGCGACAGCAGGGGTACGCCGTCTCCGACCGTGGCCGGCTGCGGCCCGAGGTCTGGGCGGCCTACCACGACGCGCGCCAAGCGCACGGCTGCTGACGCGCCAGCGTCCCTGGAGCTCTCGGCGCCCGTCGGCGACCCCGGATCCACGATCCCGTGGAAGACGGTGGTCCAACGGCGCGAGCGGACCACCGTTTTCCACGACTCCGTGGAAGAGGTGCGGGGCCGAAGCGGCGGCCAGCCATGCCGCCGGATCCGCAACCTTCCCGGCCGTACGGGGGAGCGGTCGTCAGCGGCGCCGGCTGTGCAGCCGGAACAGCTCCTTGCGGGCCGCCCTGCTGACCGCCTTGTCGGCGTGGTGGCGCCCGAGCGCCTCCAGCAGCACCTCACTGGCGGGTCGACCGCGTGCTGCGACGGCGTGGACCAGGTCCAACTGCTCGTCGACCGACCGCCCCTCCGCGACCATCTCGACCGCCAGGGCCTCGTCATCCGCGACGAGCGCCGCCGCGCTCTCGACCAGCGCGTCCAGCAGCTGCTCCGGAGCGAACGTGTCCGGTCCCACCAGGCCACGCTGCACCAACCAGGTGATCGCGAGGCCGGCGAGCGTGCTGCCCTCCTCAGGCGGCGCGCCGGCGAGGCCGCGCAGAACGGGTACCAGCCGTCCCTGCTCCTCGTCCGGCGCGGTCTCCAACGCAAGCAGCAGGTCCAGCGGCCCCAACCGCCCCAGGGCCGTGACCAGCTCGGCACGAGCCGCCGTCGCGTCCGGCTGGGCGCCGGCCCACGCCACCACGTCGGCCCACCAGTCGTCGGGCGCGAGCGCCGGCACGGTCGCTAGCCCGGCCACGTCCTCGGCCGTCATCTCCTGGACTAGCGGCAGCTCCGCCACGCCGATCCCCGCGTCGCGGACGGCGGCGACGGCGAGGTGCCGGCCGACGGGGGTCAGCGCGACCGCGCCGCCGAAGCGGTCGTCCCGGCCGAACTGCGCCGCCCTGTACTCGGCACCGTGCTGCGTCAGCAGCCCGCCCCGCTCCAGCATGGAGAGCTCGAGGTCGAGCAGCGCGTTGAGCTGGCCGGGGTAGTGCTCCTCGATGCCGGTGTGCCGCATGAGCTCGCGGCAGGCGGCGAGCAGCTCGTCGTACGGCGTGGGGCCGGAGAACTGCAGGAGCCGCCCCAACAGAGGTACGACGGAGACGTCGAGCAGCTCGCTGACCGGCGTCCTCAACGGCACGCGAGGACCGAGGACGCCGTGGTCGACAAGGACCTCGAACGCCTTCCTCACCTCGGGCACCGGGTCGCGGCGGACCCGTTGCTGCCACGCCGCGACCGCGACGAGCCGGTTGTGCCGGCGGCGGACGACGCCGCACTCGCGCGCCCACCACTGCACGTGGTCGAGGTCGGCGAACTCCGTCGACGACCGCTTGCGCCAGGTGGTGTCCCCGATCTGGTACTCGTAGGTGTCTGCGGTACCGAGAAGCTCGGTGAGCGCGCGGGCGTCGGCGATCTTGAGGTTGCCCTTCGCGGTCAGCGCCTTGCCCGGTGGTGCGAGGTACTCGGCGAGCCGCCGGAACAGGGTCAACACCGGTGCCGCGGCCGCGGACTCCCGGACCTGCTCCTCGGTTGGCATCCGGACCGGCCCGAGTGTTGCGTCGGCCATGTCGAGGGCGCTCATCGCAGGGTCGGTGACGGCTCGGCGCTCCTCCGCCGGCAGCGCGTTGAAGTCGTCGATCAGCTGTTGCAGATCCTCGGTGCTGACCTGCGACGCGTCGTCGACTCCCATCGCCGAGAAAATCGACTTGGCCATGCCGTAGTTGCTCGGGTCGGTGATCGCACGCGTGAACTCCGGCACGAGGTTCGTGGCGTGCTCGGTCAGGGCCTCCGCCGGCTCGCTGTCGCGGTGCAGCAGGCCCTCCGCGGCGAGGAACGACATGCCCAGCGTGGTGGCCACCGGGATCGAGGCCAGCAGGTCCGGTGCGCCCAGGACCTTGCGCGGGCACCACGCCAGCAGGAACTCCGAGAGCTCCTCCCGGCTCCACCGGTCGAGCCGGCCGTCGCCGTACTGGAACTTCCAGTCCAGCAGCATGCCGAAGTCGTCGGCACAGCCCTGCTTGCGCAGGGGCTCGACCAGCCACTCGGAGAACGCCGCGACGAGCTGGTCGCGACGGGCGCCGAAGCGCTCGGCGTCGGCCGCCGCGAACCGCATCTGGTCAGGCACGCGCCCATCCTGCCGCGATCGACGCCGAGCCGCGACCGCGGGAAGCACGCGAGCCGCGCCCTTCGCGCCGTGCTCGAGTCGGCAGCCCGGCTGCAGATACTCGTGCCGGACGCGGTCCTCGTGGGCGGCTCCGCCGCGGCGCTGTACGCCGGTCATCGAGACTCCGACTACCACGATCACGTCCTGCCCGACCTGCAGCGATGCGGCGGCCACACCGCAGGGAGGGACGTGGCCGGCATGGCCGTGACCTTCCGGAACCTGACACTGACCCGCGCGCTCCCGTCAGCCAGTGGCCGACCGAGGCGGTGTCGACCGCCCTGGAGCGGGGAGACCTCGACGACTGGGCTCGGCTGGCGGTGCAGATCCGGCGCCAGCCGTGGGGACGAACCGCCCGGCAGGTCGAGGAGGTCCTGACGCACCTCCGGCCCTACGGCGTGGCGGACCTCATGGAGACCGTCATCGGCGAGGCGCGGGCGGCCGCCGAGGAGTCGGATCGTGCTGCCGTCGCCGCCGAGCTACGGAGCCTGGTGTCCCGCTCCGGGCTCAGCCAGAACGAGTTCGCGCGGCATCTCGGGACCTCCCCGTCCCGGCTCTCGACGTACCTGCGCGGCCGCGTCGTTCCCTCCGCGGCGTTGCTCGTCCGCGCCCGCCGCGTGGGAGAGGTTTGCGGTAGGAAACCGCCACAGCGGCCGTGATGCGCCGCCGGCCGGCGACACGCGCCGCCGGTCCACAAGGGTCCCCGCCGTTGTCGGTGCTGGAACCTATGGTCGGCACGTGCACCAGCAACTGGCCCGGCAGCTCGACGACGCGACCCTGCGCGACGCCTTCGGCACGACGACGTTCGCGCGCGCGACCGGCTACGCCGCGACCGGTCGGGTGTTGGAGGTCGCCGTCGACGACGCCGGACAGACCCTCTCCGGGGTGGTGGCCGGTCAGGCGGGCCGGCTCTACCGCACCACGGTCGCGGTGGACCCGGCGCCGTTCGGGCTCGCCCTGCGCGCCTGGTGCACGTGCCCGGTCGGCCTAGACTGCAAGCACGCGGCCGCGGTGCTCATCGCCGCCCGCAGGTCGGCCGCCGAGAGGGCCGGCGGGCCGCCCGCTGCGTGGGAGCGCTCGCTGGCCGACGTGGTCGCCCCGGTGGCGCCTGCTGCGACCCCGCTGGGGCTGCAGTTCGAGGTGGTGCGGCGCCCCGCGCGCTCCTCGCCGTACTCCTCCGCCCCTAGCCCGACCCCCGACCGCCGGGTGCGGCTGCGTCCGGTCGCGCCCGGCGCGACGGGGGCGTGGGTGCGCAGCGGGGTCGGCTGGCAGCAGCTGCGGTTCGACTACGGCGAGCCGGCGTACGACGAGGAGCAGCGCTCGGTCCTGCGCGAGCTGCTGATGGCCTCGCGGGCCGCAGCCCGCAGCCCCTACGGCACCGAGGGCGACACGCTGTACCTCGACGACGTCGGCCGCAGCCTCTGGCGGCTGCTGCAGCTGGCGCTCGACGCCGGTGTGGCGTTCGTCCCCGCGCGCAGGGGCGACGGGCCGGTGACCCTCTCGGCCGCCCCCGCGGCCCTGGCGCTCGACCTCCGCAGCGACCACGCGGCCGGTCAGCCGGCTACCACGCTGGCGCGCCGCATCACCCTCGACGGCGACGTGCTGGATCCGGCCGCGGTCGACCTCGTCGGGGCGCCCCCGCACGGCGTGGCGGTGCACTCCGAGGCCGGCCTCGTGCTCGCCGCGTTGGAGCGGCCGGTGCAGCCGGCCGTGGACCGGCTGATCCGTGCCGGCCTGCCGGTGCAGATCCCGGCGCCGGACCTCGACCGGTTCCTCGTCGACTACTTCCCCCGGCTGCAGCGTGCTGTGGCGGTCACCTCCAGCGACGGCTCCGTCCCGCTGCCCGACGTCGCCCCGCCCCGGCTGGCGCTGACCGTCACCTACGGCGACGGCCACCGGATCGCCGTGGAGTGGGGCTTCGAGTACCGCGTTGGCGACACCGTCCGCATCCTGCCGCTGCTGCCGACCGCGGCCACGCACGCGCGCGACCCGGCCGCGGCCACCGACGTGCGCGACCCGGCGGCGGAGCGACAGCTCGTCGCCGACCTCCCCCTGCCGGAGGAGGGCCCACCGTTCACCACCTCCGCGGAGTCCGGCGCACCGCGACTGCTCTCGCCGCTGATCCTCACCGACATGGACGCGGTCCGGTTCGTTGGCGACGTGCTGCCGCGGCTGCACGAGCACGCCGGTGTCGTCGTCCACGAGCGGGGGACGCGGCCGGAGTTCCGCGCCGCGGGAACCGCGCCGCAGGTGCGGATGCGCGCCACCGACTCCGACGAGGCCGACTGGTTCGACCTGCAGGTGTCGGTCTGGGTGGACGGCGAGGAGGTCCCGTTCGACGCGCTCTTCACCGCGCTGGCACTGGGCCAGAGTCACCTGCTGCTGCCCAGCGGCACCTGGTTCGGGCTGGACCGCCCGGAGCTGCAGGACCTGCGCCGGCTGATCGAGGAGGCCCGCACCCTGCTGGACGCCGAGGCCGGGTCGGTGCGGGCCAGCCGCTACCAGGCCGGCTTCTGGGACGAGCTGTGCGCGCTCGGGGTGGTCGAGGAGCAGAGCTCCCGCTGGGCGAGCGCCGTGCGGGGGCTGGTCGACGTCACCGAGGTCGGCACCGCGCCGGTGCCGGACACGCTGCGCGCGACGCTGCGGCCCTACCAGGTCGAGGGCTACCGGTGGCTGTCGTTCCTGTGGGACCAGCGGCTCGGCGGCATCCTCGCCGACGACATGGGGCTGGGCAAGACCGTGCAGACGCTGGCGATGCTGTGCCGGGCGAAGGAGGCCGGCGATCTCGACGCGCCAGTGCTCGTGGTGGCGCCGACCAGCGTCGTGCGCAACTGGGTGCACGAGGCCGAACAGTTCACTCCGGAGCTGCGCGCGGTCGCCGTGACCGAGACCGCGGCGCGCAGCGGCGTACCGCTGGCCGCACAAGTCGCAGGCGCGGACCTCGTCGTCACGTCGTACTCGCTGTTCCGGCTCGAGCACGACGCCTACGCGGCGCTGCCCTGGCGCGGCCTGGTGCTCGACGAGGCGCAGTTCGTCAAGAACCACCAGGCCAAGACATACCAGTGCGCCCGCCGGCTGGTGGCGCCGTTCCGGCTGGCGATCACCGGTACGCCGATGGAGAACAACCTGATGGAGCTGTGGGCGCTGCTGTCGATCGTGGCGCCGGGACTGTTCCCCAGTCCGCAGAAGTTCAGCGAGTTCTACCGCCGGCCGATCGAGCGCGGCGCGGACCCGGCACTGCTCGCCTCGCTGCGGCGACGGATCCGGCCGCTGATGCGCCGGCGTACCAAGGAGGAGGTGGCCGCGGACCTGCCGGCCAAGCAGGAGCAGGTGCTGCAGGTCGAGCTCGCACCGCGGCACCGCAAGGTCTACGACACGCACCTGCAGCGCGAGCGGCAGAAGATCCTGCGCCTGCTCGACGACCTGGACGCGCACCGGTTCACCGTGCTGCAGTCGCTGACCCTGCTGCGCCAGCTCAGCCTCGACCCGGCGCTCGTCGACGCCAAGCACGCCTCAGTCACCTCGGCCAAGGTCGAGGTGCTGGCCGAGCACCTGCAGCAGCTGGCCGCCGAGGGTCACCGGGCGCTGGTGTTCAGCCAGTTCACCGGGTTCCTGCGCCGGGTGCGGGACCGGCTCGACGCCGAGGGGATCGCCTACGCCTACCTCGACGGGCGCACCCGCAACCGGCAGCGGGTGATCGAGGACTTCAAGCGCGGCGCCGCGCCGGTGTTCCTCATCAGCCTCAAGGCCGGCGGCGTGGGGCTCAACCTCACCGAGGCCGACTACTGCTTCATCCTCGACCCGTGGTGGAACCCCGCGACCGAGGCGCAGGCGGTCGACCGCACGCACCGGATCGGGCAGGACAAGCGCGTCGTGGTCTACCGGCTGGTGTCGGCCGACACGATCGAGGACAAGGTCATGGCGCTGAAGGAGCGCAAGGCCGAGCTCGTCGGCCGGGTGCTCGGCGACGACGGTGCGCTCGCCACGCCGCTGACCGCCGACGACGTCAAGGCGCTGCTGGCCTGACCCTCCGCCTCGCGCCGCGGCGAGGCCGGACGCCGGCTGCAGTCGGCGGCCAAGGATTGTCGCGGTGGGCAGCTGTCTTCCCGACCCGATTCGGGCCATCCCAGGCGGAATGTCGGTGGGGAAGGCCCGGTTTGGCCTGGTAGCAGGCCACATGGGAGGACGGGACCGGCCGGGAGCGGCCTGCGATGATCGCTTGTCCAGGGGCCATCGTCTACCACGGAGCCGACCTCACGCTGGCCGACGGCACACCCGGCTACGCCCCGGCGGACAAGCTGGTGCGCCGCGGCCCGTCGCATCCGCGGCCGCGTTCCTGGCCCGGGCCAAGGTCTGGTTCGCCGCTCACGGCATCAGCCACCTCCACCGCGGCCGAGCGCTAGCAGCGCATCCTCACGAGGAGCTCCTCTACGCCCGCGAGTCACCTGCGAACACGACCGTGCGGCCGCGATCGGCCTGTGGAACATTCACTGCAACTATCATCGACCCCACAGCGCCGCCGGCGGCCAACCACCGGCAGCCCGGCTCAAGACCGGCGTCACAAACGTCCGGCCCTCATACAGCTAGCGTCGTCAGTGCGGTCGCTGGCGGACGGGAACGCGATGTCCGAGGTGGTCACATGAAGGCAGAGTTCGAGCCTCGCGAGCAGATCCGGCTGCGCCTGGCTGAGTACG